>NZ_JPES01000092.1:0-20590 GCF_000730175.1 Haloferax sp. ATB1
GCTCGTGGCGGCCGGCGCGCTCGGCGTCGGACGACCCGTCGCGGTCGACCTCCTCGGCTTCGTCGTCTGCCCGCTCCTCGGGGCGGGCGGTTTCGTCGTCGACGCCGGGTGGTATCTCTTCACCTCGCGGTAGCCGGCGCGACGCGCGCTTCGCCGTCGCCCACGATTTTTGTCGCCCGCGTCCGTCGAACCGGTATGACCATTCCGACCGACTCGGTCCGACGGTTCCGACTCCGCGGCGTGAACGCGTACCTCGTCTCCGACGGCTCGGAGACGGCGCTCGTCGACGCCGGGACGCCGTGGGACCGCGACCGACTCCTCGGCGGTCTCGCCCGCGTGGACCTCGACCCCGGCGCAATCGACCGGGTGCTCGTGACGCATTTCGACCTCGACCACGTCGGGACGCTCGCCTCGCTCAGCCTCCGCGACGACGTGCCGATTCACCTCGCCGAGCCGGACGCCTCGCACCTGACCGGCGCGTCGAAGCCGTCGCTCCGCTCGCTGAAAGGCGCCGCACAGCGCGCGCTCGGGTCGTTCGTCGAGCGGCCGACGAACCCCGTGGAGGTCGTCCGCGACGGCGACGAACTCGGCGGCTTCGTCGCCTACCGAACGCCGGGACACACCCCCGGCCACACCGCGTTCGTCCACGAGGACCACGGGGTCGCGTTCGTCGGCGACCTGGTCCGCGAGTCGAACGGGCGGCTCGGTACGTTGCCGGCGTTCATGGCGACCGACGCCGCGGAGAACAGGCGGAGCGTCCGCGAGTTCGCGGCGCGCTGCCCGCCGATCGACGTCGTCGCGGTGGGCCACGGCAAACCGGTCACGGAGTACGGATACGGCGCGCTCAAGCGACTCGCCGACAGGCTCTGAGCGGAAGCGACGCCGCTCTCTGTTCGGAGGGACGGGACGGCGAGACACCGAGCTATCGCTCGCGTCTGAGTTAAGAGCGGGGACCGCGGCCGAGCGCAGGTCCCCGGACTGACCAAGCCACTGTGAGGAGCACCAGTCTCACAGCTGCCTGACGCGCCCGGCGGAAGTGAATCGAACCACGCGCGTCAACACCACGTTGGACACTAGTTGTAAAAAGTCCTTTGTTATCGCCAATTAGAACCACGCCCTCCAGAACGACTGGATAAATATGCTCTTATGTGAGTCATATGGCCCTATCAACCGAACATTTCGTAACCTTCATGGTTGTTACTGGACGAACGAACGGCAGAATCGTGAAGAACCTATCGAATACGTGGACGACGGTCGAATACGGCGAAAAATACGCTATCTGACCAGGTATGGGTCCGCTCCGGGCATGAAGCGACCGAGGTCGGACTCGCGGCGGAAGTCGGTCGACTGGAGTTCCAGCAGGCCGGCGACGAGTTCGTCGTGGTCGCCGTCGTCCCACTCGGCGGGGTCCTTGATGGGCAACACGAGAAAGCCGCTCCCGCGGAGTTCTTTCCCGTGGAGCACCTCCATGTCAACGTCAGTCTTCCAGCCGACGGACGTGTAGTTGTTCAGGACGTGCTTCGTCGCCACCGCGCCGACCGGCAGGAGGACGTGCGCGGCGATGGCGCGGAGTTCCGCGTCGAAAAAGCGCTCCATGTCGGTGTAGTCGGCCGCCGACGGCGTTCCATCCGGCACGCACATGTGTAGGTACGAGAAGAAGGTGCGGTTCACCGTCGGTTCGTCGCCGGCCTCGGCCAGCAGTTCGCCGTCTTCGAGCGCCGCGAACAGTTTATCGCCCGCGTCTCCCGAGAAGGGGACGCCGGTCTCGATGCCCCCGTGGACGCCGGGGTGGTCGCCGATGACGTGGAAGTCGGCGTTGGCGTCGCCGTAGCCGGGGACGTACCGGTCACACGACGGTCGCATGTCGAACGGGTTTCTCGTCCGGTCGGTTACGTTTCTCACGCTACTCTCTGTGGGAGCGGTCGGTAAAGAAGACGTGGTTCGCCCCGATATCGTACACGAACGAGCGTGAGGGACGTATCGAGAGAACGTGTCGTCCGCGCCGTCGGGTCGGCGAGCCCCTCGCTCAGAGTTCGACGCCCGAGGGGATGAGGCTCTGGCTCCGCAGGAGCGTCCCGTCGCCGTCGTAGACGAGGAACGTCGATTTCTCGAAGGTCTCGAAGTGGTCGCCCTCGATTGCCACGTCGACGCGGTAGCGCCCCTCGTCGTCGCCCGCGGCGCGCCCGTACTCGCGGGCCGCGCGGATGAAGTCCAACACGTCGTCGGCGCGAGCGTTGAGTTCGAGGACGTAGTCGCCGGTGAGTCGGTCCGTCACGCTCACGACGCCGCGGGCGTCCGAGTCGTCGACGGAGTCTTGCAGCCGAAAGGAGACGTCCAGTTCCTCCGCGGCGAGCACGTCGCCGCTTGTCGAGAGGAACCGCGACCGGAGCTCCTCGGCCGGGCCGTAGAAGTCGATAGATACCGTCGGTTGGCGAGGGTCGCCGTCGTCCTCGTACCAATCGACATCGCGGACATCGAGTTCGAAGTAGTCACGCCGCATTCCGTACTGTTGGTTGTACTGCGCTGCCTATTAACGTGACGCCGCCCGAAGCGTGGTTCCGGCGTCGAAACCGGCCGATTACGCCGGTTCAACGCCCGCTCGACGCCCGCTCGGCACAACGGTTATCGGCCACCGCCGCGAGCGGACCGCATATGGAACCCGTCAACCTCGACGAGAGCTTCGCGTCGTTCGACGAGACGTGGGCCCCGAGAATCGCCGCGGAGCTGAACGACTACGCGGTGAAGGTCGCGAAACTCGACGGCGAGTTCGTCTGGCACGCCCACGACGAGACCGACGAGCTGTTTCTCGTCCGCGACGGGCGGCTCCGAATCGAGTTCCGCGACCGCGACGACGCGGACCTCGGCCCGGGCGACCTGCTGGTGGTCCCCCGCGGCGTCGAACACCGCCCCGTGGCGCTCGAACCGACCGAAGTGCTTCTCGTCGAGCCGACCGAGACCCGAAACACCGGCGACGCCGAGGAGGGCGACCTGACTCACGACCCCGAACGGCTCTCCTGAGGGCTCGTCCGCTCGGGCGTCGCGCCCGACGACGCGGGCGGCCGACGCGCCCGGACTGTCGGTAGTTTTTACCTGTCAGACCGTGCGATTGTCCTATGGTCTGGGTCCGCTCCGAACACGCGGGTGCGCTGGCCGTCGTCTCGACGTGGCTCTGCGCGCTCCTCCCGTGGAACGTCGCGTACACGCCGAACGTCTCGGGCGCGAGCCTGCTTTTCGTCCGGTTCCCCTTCGCCGAGATTCAGTTCGCGTGGGGGCTCTCCAGCCGCGTCGCGGTCCGGACCCCGCTTTCCGCGCTGTCGCTCCAGTCGGGACAGACCGTCGCCGTCGCCTACCAGACGTGGGTCGTCGGCGCGGCGGTCCTCGCGCTCGCGGTGCTGTTCTCCATCGTCTACTACCTGCGCGACGAGCGGGTCGAGGCCGGCCCGGTCGACCCCGTTCGAGTCCTCGGCGGACTCCTCGGCGTCGTCGGCGTCGTCTTCGCCGCGGCGACGTATCTGCTCGCGACGCGCGGGCTCCCGGGGGTTCCGCTCCCGGTCGGCGTCGTCATCGCGCTCGTCCTCGCCGGCGTTCTCCTGACCGTCGACCGGACCTGAACGCGCGCCGCGGGCCGGTCGTTCACCCCGAGTGACAGTCTCCCGCGCGGACCTTTTAAGTGCTGACCCGCCATACCTCCCGACCAACTGACCGGGTGACGATGGCACGAGATACGACGAGCGAGACGACGGTGACGCGCGACCCGCGGGCCGACCGAGGGGTGCTGAGACTCCTCGCCGACGGGGAGTTCGACGCCGCGGCCGCCGAGGCCGAACGGCTCCTGCGCCGAACCGCGGAGATGCTGCGGGGGTCTGACCTCGACGTGCGCCCGCTTTCGCCCGACGACACGCCGCTCGGGACGTACGAGGTCCCCGAGGGCCACGAGGAGGTCGAGCGCTACTGGGTGAACGCCCCCTTCGCCTACGTCGTCGTCACCTACGACGGTGACGCGACCGCCCACCGGTACCACACCGTCGAACCCGACCTCGACGCGTTCGAGGTGTCGCTGCTCGAACGCGTCCGCACCGACGTCCGCGACCCGCTTTTGTACCGCCGCGAGGCGGACCCGCGGACCGAGACGGCGCTCGTCGAGGAACTCCAGTCGATTCTCGAACAGTACGGGCTGGAACTCGACATGAACACCTTCTACACGCTTCTGTACTACCTCCGGCGCGACTTCCACGGCTACGGCCCGCTGGACCCGCTGATGAAGGACCCGCACATCGAGGACATCTCGTGTGACGGCTACGACCTGCCGCTTTTCGTCTACCACGACGAGTACACCGACATCGCCACGAACGTCTCGTTCGCGGCCGAGGAACTCGACAACTACGTCATCCGACTCGCCCAGCGCTCGGGCCAGCACATCAGCGTCGGCGACCCCGTCCTCGGGACGACGCTTCCGAACGGCGCGCGCGCCGAGTTGGCCCTCGGCGAGGAGGTCACCCCGCGCGGGTCGGCGTTCACCATCCGCCTGTACGCCGAAGAGCCGTTCACGCCCATCGACCTCGTGCGCTACGGCACGTTCTCCATCGAGCAGATGGCCTACCTGTGGCTCTGTATCGAACACAACAAGAGCCTCATCTTCGCGGGCGGCACCGCCTCGGGCAAGACCACCTCGATGAACGCGGTGTCGATGTTCGTCCCGCCGCGGTCGAAGGTGCTGTCCATCGAGGACACCCGCGAACTCGCGCTCTACCACGACAACTGGCTGTCGTCCGTCACCCGCGAGCGACTCCACGAGGGGACCGACATCTCGATGTACGACCTGCTTCGCTCCGCGCTCCGGCACCGCCCCGAGTACATCATCGTCGGCGAGGTGCGCGGCGACGAGGCCGTGACGCTGTTTCAGGCGATGAACACCGGCCACACGACGTTCTCGACGATGCACGCCGACAGCATCGAGACGGTCATCAACCGCCTCGAAAACGAGCCCATCAACGTCCCCCGCGCGATGGTGCAGTCGCTGGACCTGCTGTGCGTCCAGACGCTCACCCGCCACGACGGCGAGCGCGTCCGCCGCTCGCAGACCATCGGCGAAATCGGCGACATCGACCAGCGGACCGGCGAACTCGACTACTCGTCGGCGTTCGCGTGGGAGCCCGAGACCGACACGTTCAGTCAAAACGACAGCTCGTTGCTCACCGAAATCCAGCGCGAGAACGGCTGGTCGCGGACCGAACTCCGGCGCGAACTCCGTCGCCGCGAGACGTTCCTCCGGTACCTCCTCGACAAGGACGTCTCCGACTACCGGCGCTTTACCGCGCTCATCAACGAGTACTACGCGGACTCCGAAGACGTGATGCGGCGCGTCGAGGCCGACGAGGACATCGTCGACGCCGGCACGGAGGCCTGAGATGGCCGCCGCGCAGTACCTATACCTACTTCCTCTCGTTCTCGCCGTCCTCATCGTCCTCCCCGTCGTCCTGTCGCCGGTGAGCCGCGCGGCCGACCTCCTCGTCTCGCGGGTCTCGCTCTCCGTCTTCGGCTTCTACGTCGCCAACGAGAACCCCCGTCGAAGGGAACAGCGCAATCAACTGCGGGCGGCGCACGTGAGCGTCACCCACCGCGTGTACGCCTCGCGGACGCTCCTCATGGCGTCCGTCTTCGGCGTTGCCGGGAGCGTCTTCGGCGTCTACCTCGCCGCCGTGACGCTCGAAACGCTCGCCGTTCAGTCCGAGACGATTCGCGAAGTTCTTCCGTCCGCCCTCGCCTTCCTCGGCGGACTCACGAGCATTCAGGCGCTCCCGCTCCGCGACCTGTTCCTCGCGCTTTTGCTTTCGAGCGCGACCCTCGGGGCGCTCCTCGCGCTCGGCGTCTACTGGGGTCGATGGTACGTCCTCACCGAGCGCGCCCGCACCCGCTCGTCGGAAATCGAGGCGACGCTCCCGCGGACGGTCGCGTTCGTCTTCGCGCTGTCGCGGTCTGGGATGCTGTTCCCGCAGGTGTTGGAGACGCTGGCCCGAAACGAGGCCATCTACGGCGAGGCGGCGCGCGAGGTCAGCATCGTCGTCCGCGACATGGACGCCTTCGGCACCGACGTGCTCTCCGCCCTCCAGACGATGGCCACGCGGACGCCGAGCCCGAGCCTCGAAGAGTTCGCCGAGAACCTCGCCAGCGTGCTCGGGAGCGGCCGAAACCTCTCGTCGTTCCTCCAAGAGCAGTACGAGCGGTTTCAGGCGGAGGCGGAGGCCCAACAACAGCAGTACCTCGACCTGCTTTCGACGTTCGCCGAGGTGTACGTCACCGTCCTCGTCGCCGGGCCGCTGTTTTTCATCACCGTCCTCGTCGTCATCGGTCTCGTCCTCGCGGACACGCTGACGCTCATCCGAATCGTCGGCTACGTCGGTATCCCGCTGGCGAGTTTCGGCTTCGTCGTCTACATCGACAGCATCACCGAGTCGCTCCGGGGCGCGGCGGTCGCCGATGATGACACGGAGACCGCGACCGAGTCGGCCCGGCGCATCGACGCGACCGGCGGCGTCGGGTCGGCCCCGGCGACCGACGGCGGCGAAACCGACACCCGAGGCGACCCGTGGCACGCGAACCGAGAGCGACTCGCCGTCTACGACCGGTTTCGCGCGATTCGCGGCTGGTTCGACCGCCCGCTCGAAACCCTCGGCCGCCATCCGCTCGCCACGCTCGCGCTCACCGTCCCGCTGGGGCTCGTCTGGGTCGCCCTGCGGACCACGTTCCCCGCCGACCCGACGCTCCTCGGCGTCGCCGACGCGGTGGACCAGCACGTCGTGGAGGCCGCAATCGGCGCGCTCGCCGTCGTCTCGGCGTTCCACGAGCTTCGGAAGCGGCGGATTCGTGCCATCGAGCGGAGCATGCCCGACTTCCTCGACCGCCTCGCGAGCGTCAACGAGGCCGGGCTGACGGTCGTCCAGAGCCTTCGCCGGGTGTCGGCGTCCGACCTCGGCCCGCTCGGCGACGAGGTCGAACGCGCCGTCCGCGACATCGACTGGGGGGCCGACGCCCAGACTGCGCTCCGGCGGATGGACCGCCGGACCACGAGTCCGATGGTGTCGCGGTCGGTGACGCTCATCACCAACGCGATGAGCGCGAGCGGCGACCTTGCGCCCGTCCTCCGCATCGCGGCCAACGAGGCCCAAGACAGCCGCCGCCTCGCCCGCGAGCGGAACCAAGAGATGGTCACCTACCTCCTCGTCATCTACATCTCGTTTCTCGTCTTCCTCGGCATCGTCGCCGCGCTGACGGTGTCGTTCATCCCGGCGGTCGAGCAGGCCAGCACCGGCGCCATCGGCTCAGGCGAGGTCGCGGGCGTCACCTCCGGCGCGTTCTCCGGCCTGCGCGACGTGAACACGGCCTCCTACACGCTGTTGTTCTTCCACGTCACGGCGATTCAGGGGCTCTGCTCGGGACTCATCGCCGGACAGCTCGGGGAGGGACAGGTCGCCGACGGCGTCAAACACGCCGCCGTCCTGCTCGTCATCACCTACGTGACGTTCATGTTCATCTGAGTGCCGCGCCGCCCGCCGCTCGCGACCCGTGCGGTCTTTGTCTCACCGCCTCGACCGACCGGCATGGACGGAGACGAACCCCGAGACGGGGTCCGCGAGACGTACGACCGCATCGCGTCGCACTTCGCGTCGACCCGCGAGTACCCGTGGCCCGAAGTCGAGTCGTTCGTCGCCGACGCGACCGAGTCGGGACCGGCGACCCGCGCGCTCGACCTCGGCTGCGGCAACGGCCGGCACGTGGAACTCCTCTCCGCGCACGCCGACGAGGTCGTCGGTCTCGACGTGAGCCGCGGCCTGCTTGACGAGGCGGTCGCGCGGGCGGCGGAACGCGGCTTCGACGCCGGACTCGTGCAGGGCGACGCCTCTCGGCTCCCCTTCGCCGACGACGCCTTCGACCTCGCGGTGTACGTGGCGACGATTCACCACCTCGCGCCGCGGGCGGCGCGCGTGGCGAGCCTGAACGAACTCGCTCGCGTGCTCGACGCCGACGGCCGCGCGGTCGTCAGCGCGTGGAGCACCGCCCACGACACGTTCGACCGCGAGGACGGCTTCGACACGACTGTCGACTGGACGCTCCCCGGCGGCGAGACGGTCCCCCGATTTTACCACATCTACGCGCCCGACGAGTTCGACGCCGACCTCGGCGCGAGCGACCTCGCGGTCGTCGAATCGACGGTGTCCAGCGGGAACTGCTACGCCGTCGTCGCCGGGCGCTGAGCGTCGCGGTCGGCTTCGGGCGTCGCGCCCCCAGCGTGCCGGCCGTTAACACGTCTCGGGTGGATGCTGGCCGCGCACAGGTGATGTGGGCTTAAGAGCGCCGCGACGAATTCCCGTGTATGACCGAGACCGACGAACCACGGGAGTACGAGGTTGTCGTCGTGGGCGGCGGCCCCGCGGGCCTCCAGACCGCGCTCTACACGACGCGACTGGGCCACGACACCGCACTCGTGGACCGCGGCGGCGGCCGCGCGGCCATGATGCTCGACACGCACAACGTCATCGGCGTCACCGAGGACGTCTCCGGCAACGAGTTCCTCGAAACCGCGCGCGGGCAACTCGAAGAGTACGGGACCGACATCCACCGCGACTTCGTGACCGACGCGGAGCAGTTGGACGACGGCAGGTTCCGCCTCGTCGCCAACGAGGGCGAGTTCGTCGCCGAGCGCGTCGTCCTCGGCGTCGGCTTCAACGACGAGCGCCCCGACCCGCCGCTTCCCCGCACCGGAAAGGGCCTGCACTACTGCCTGCACTGCGACGCCTACATGTTCGTCGACGAGTCGGTGTACGTGATGGGCCACTCCGACTCGGCGGCCTACGTCGCCATGATTATGCTCAACTTCACCGACGAGGTGGACCTGCTGCTCCGGGGCGACGAGCCGACGTGGTCCGACGAGACGGACGAACTCGTCCGCGCGCACCCCGTCGACATCGTCGAAGAGGAGATTTCGGGCATGACGAAGCGCGACGACGGCTGGCTGGAGAGCTTCGAGTTCGAAGACGGGGCCGTCCGCGAGTACAAAGGCGGCTTCGCGATGTACGGCTCGAACTACAACACGACGCTGTTCGAGGCGCTCGACGTGGACCTCGACGACGACGGGACGGTCCCGGTGGACGACCACGGCCGGACCAGCGTCGACGGCGTGTTCGCGGTCGGCGACATCACCCCCGGTCACAACCAGATTCCGGTGGCGATGGGCAAGGGCGCGAAAGCCGGCATCGCCATCCACATGGAACTCCGCGAGTTCCCCAAGAGCCTCGACGAGGTTCGCGCCGAGGGCGCGGTGAGCGTCGACGACGTGCCCGGCATCTCCCCCGGACTGCTCGACAAGGCGAAACGGTTCAACGAGTCACATGCGGACGACTGAGGCCGTAATTCGGCGAAATTCGGTGAAAACCGAGGCGTACGAACACCCTTCTAAAGTTCTCTCGGCCAGTACGGTCTCCCACGATGAAACGTACTGGACTTGCGACTGTCTTGCTCGCGCTCATGGTCGTACTGGCCGGATGTGCGGGCGGGACCGGCACGATGACCGAGACGCAGACCGACGGGACCGCCGACGCGACGACGACCGCGTCGTCCGACGGCGACACTGCCCGGACGGGGACCGTGAACTTCTACGTGAGCGACGAGCAGAACGCTATCGCCGACTTCGAACACCTCAACGTCACTATCGAGCGCGTGACGCTCGTCCGCGCGGACGGCGACGCCGAGTCGGAAGCTGAAGCCGACGACGCGGAATCCGAGTCTGAGTCCGAAAACGACACGGACGCCGACGCGGAGACGAACGCGAGCGTCGAGGTCGAACTCGAAGCCAACGCGACGGCGAACGCGACGAACGTGACCGCCTCGACCAACGGGTCGGTCGACGCTGATGCTGACGCCGATGCCGACGCCGAAGTCGAAGAATCGGCCGACGTGAACGACACCGACGTGGCCGAAGGCGAGTCGAGAGTCGCCTACGAGGTCGACAACGTGACCGTCGACCTGACCGAACTGCAGGGCGACAACGCGAGCCTCGTCGGCGAGTACGGCGTGCCGGAGGGCAACTACACGAAGGTCTTCGTGCACGTGAGCGACGTGAACGGGACGCTGAAGACTGGCGAACAGGTCAACGTGAAGCTCCCCAGTAACAAGCTCCAGCTCAACACGGACTTCGAAGTCGGCAACGGCGAGTCCGTGGACTTCGTCTTCGACATCACGGCGTTCAAAGCGGGCGGCAGTGGGAAGTACATCCTCAAGCCCGTCGTGAGCGAGTCGGGAACGGACGTGCCGATCACGAAGGTCGGCGCGGAGAAGAAAGCAGAGGCGGAAGCCGAAGCCGAGGCTGACGCGAACGCCGAGGTCGAAGCGGGCGAGAACGAGACCGACGACGGCGAGCGCGCCGAAACCGACGCCGAGAGCAACCTCACCGTGAGCTTCGACGGGAACGTCTCCGCCGGCGAGAACGTGACGGTCGTCGTCACGCGGAACGGGACGCCCGTGGAGAACGCGACGGTGACGATAAACGGCGAGGCTGCCGGTACGACCGACGCTGACGGCGAGTTAGGCGTCACCATCCCCGACGAGCGAGACGTGACGGTGGTCGTCGTCGACGGGGAGACCGAGGCCGAGACGGAGTTCGAGTTCGAGTTCCTCGGGAGCGCCCCCGACAACCCCGCTGAGGGCGGCGAATCGACCTCCCTCGTCGCCTGACCGAAAAGGTAACATCCTTATTGGGGCGTCGAGAATGAAGGGATAGACGCGACGTTCGCGCGCATGGTGCCTCGGCCGAGCGAAGCGAGGCCGAGGCTCGGTGCGAGCGAGTGAAGCGAGCGAGCACTGGTGTTGAGACGGACGAAGTCCGTCGATGCACGGTGCGAATGAAATGAGCACCGGTGGTCTAATGGTAAGACATTGGCCTTCCAAGCCAATTATCTGGGTTCGATTCCCAGCCGGTGCATCTTCTCCGAACCGCTTCCCGTCGAGCCGCGGCCCCGGTCGCTCTCACCCGCCGGAATTGCCGCCTATCCGTAACTACCGTTCACCACATTCGTGTGTCGTGTGTGGTGTATCACACATGAGTCTGCTCGACGGCCGCGTCGCGGTCCGACGCCCGGTCCGTCGTGCCGCTCGAACGTCGATGAGCCCCCGAAACACGCGGACTACGGCGACTTCAGTTCGAAATTTCGGACCGTCTCTCTTATCTTCCCCCCGAACGTAACCGAACGTAATGCTGGATTCCATTCCGCTGTTCCCCGGACTCCCGGGCGGCCCAGAACTGCTCATCGTCCTGCTCATCATCGTCCTCCTGTTCGGCGCGAACAAACTCCCCCAACTGGCCCGGTCGTCGGGACAGGCCATGGGCGAGTTCCGCCGCGGCCGCGAGGAGATCGAAGAGGAACTGAAGAAGGGCGCAGAGGAAGGCGAGGACGACGACGAAGAAGACGAGACTGAGGCTGAGGCCGAAGCGACCGAGACGGAAGCCGAGAACAAACAGTAAGCGTCTCCCCCGGGGAAACAGACCCCTTGTGCGGTATTTCAGTTCGCCGAGTGCCGACAGTCGGCGGTCGCTCGCGCGGTGAGTGACAACAGTTAAAATACGGAGTTGACGTGCCGGAGCGTCGAGTTTACGGCCGAGAGACCAGCCGGTCTGCGAGTGATTTCGATGAGGTATGAATGGGTGGACAGCGAGGTTGCCCGGCGTTCCGACGTGGGGAATCCCGGTTGCCTCCTCCACCCCGCGATCCCTCGAGCGACGCACGTCCGATGGTCCGCTGCTCGCTTCCGCGCCTGGCGGGGTACCACCGATGAACCGCGCGAACCCTTCCCTGCGGAAGGGGTACGCGGAACCGCTGTCCCCGAAGGACGAGGTTTCTACGTTGGCTTCCGGGGCCCGCGCCGGTCTGACCGGACGCGCCCGTGTTCGGTCCCCGCTGAAGACCTATTTCGCGGGTGGAGAGCAGGGCCTAACTGCCCGACCTAGTCCACTCCCTCATTGTCCACCGACTGTTAAGGGCCTTTCGACTCGGAGGCGGGAAAATCGGGGGACACCGTCGGGGTGGTTCGACGCGACGCGCCCGCGAGAAGTCGGCGTTCGTTCCGTGGGTCGGTTTACAACACGCCGCGTGCGTACCACGCGCCGCCGACGAAGGTGACGAACGCGGCGGCCACGACGGACCAACGGTGGTAGGTGAGCCACGAGTACTGCTGGTCGAAGCTAAACAGGAGCGTCGGGTCGATGGAGAACGACCACAGCGCGGCGACGCCGAGCATCGAAAGCGAGAGCACGAAGGCGAGTCCGGCGGCCGTCGCCGGGTCGGTCCGCCCCTGTCTGCCCGAGAGGAAGACGATGGTTTCGAGCAGTGCGAGCATCCCGACGAACGAGATGCCGACCGGGCCCGCGGCGTAGTAGGCGGCCACCTGTCCGTCCCCGGCCTCGACGGTGACGGCGGGAATCGCGATGGCGAGTGCGAGCAGCAGCGCGCCGACGATTCCGACCGTCGGCGCGAGGCGTTCGGCGTCCATGGCCGGTCGTTCGGGCGACCGACTGATAAACGGTTTGAGACGTGCCGGCGAGGGATTGCCCGGTTTTAAATCGCGCTGCGACGACGTGCGCGTATGGACCGCGTAGCGATTATCGGTGCATCGATGACCCAGTTCGGGCAGCGGGACGCGTGGATTCGCGAACTGCTCGCGGAGGCGGGGCAGGCCGCGCTCGCGGACGCCGACGTCTCGCCCGACGAGATCGAGCACCTCTACGTCTCGAACATGGCGAGCGGCGAGTTCGAGGGCCAGACGGGCGTCCCGAACGCCCTCGCCCACGACCTCGCGGCGATGCCCGCCTACACCGCCCGAATCGACCAGACCTCCTCGTCCGGCGGCGCGGGCGTCTACGCCGCGTGGCAGTCGGTCGCCTCCGGCGCGTCCGACATGACGATGCTCGTCGGCGGCGAGAAGATGACCCACCGCTCGACCGCCGAGTCGACGGACGTCATCGCCTCGCTGACGCACCCGGTGGAGTACAAACACGGCGTGACGCTCCCCTCCTTCGCGGGGCTGACCGCACGACTCTACCTCGACACCTACGACGCCCCGCGGGAGTCCCTCGGGAAGGTCGCCGTCAAGAACCACAAAAACGGCGTGGACAACCCCCACGCCCAGTTCCGCAAGGAAGTCGACCTCGACACCGTCCTCGACTCGCCGGTCGTCGCCGACCCGCTTCGCCTCTACGACTTCTGTCCCATCACCGACGGCTCGGCGGCGCTCGTCTTCTGCCCCGAGTCGGTCGCCCGCGAGTACACCGACGACTACGCCGTCATCTCCGGTATCGGCGGTGCGACCGACACCCACGTCGTCCACGAGCGCGCCGACCCGACCACGATGGGCGGCGTCGTCAACTCCTCCGAAATCGCCTACGAGATGGCCGACCTCGAACCCGACGACATCGAGGTGGCCGAACTCCACGACATGTTCACCATCCTCGAGTTCCTCCAGTCGGAGGACCTCGGCTTCTTCGAGAAGGGCGAGGGCTGGAAGGCGGTCGACGAGGGCGTCACGGACCGCGACGGCGACCTCCCCATCAACACGTCCGGCGGCCTGAAGTCGAAGGGCCACCCCCTCGGGGCCTCGGGCGTCGCGCAGGTGTACGAGATTTACAAACAGCTCATCGGTGACGCAGGCAAGCGGCAGGTCGACGCCGACGTGGGCCTCGCGTGCAACGTCGGCGGCTTCGGCAACTGCGTGACCACGGCCATCATGGAGTCCCGATAATGTCCGACGAACAACCCGCGATGGAGGCGTACCGCTACCCCGACGGGAGCATCACCTACCCCGGCCACCCGGTCGGCCCCGGCGGCGAGGAGCCGGTCGGCACGGTCGACCTCAGCGACTACACGGCGACGGTGCTGACGTGGACCACCTCCACGGCGACGCCGCCGGGCGTCCGCCAACCCAACACGCTCGCTATCGTCGAGTTCGACGTGGACGGCGAACCCGTCCGCGCAATCGGGCAGGTCACCGGCGAGGACGAGGTCGACATCGGCGACGAGGTCCGCCCGGTCTACTGCGAGGAACTCCGCAAACCCGGCGCGGGCATCCGCGAGCCCGCGAGTCAGGAGTGGGACGGCTACCGCTTCGAACCGCTCTGAGCGGGCGAGTGTTGATATAACTACACCTTCTATCTCCCGTATGAACCGCACCAGCGGCATCTCCTTCGCGCGCGACGCGGCGGTCGCCACGGCGGTGTTGGCCGGGCTGTACGGCCTCAGCTACGGCATCCAGTTCCAGCCGTTCCAACTGCCGACGTACCTGCTCATCGTCGGCTTCGACGCCCTCGAAGTCGCGTTCGGGTCCGTGGGCGCGGGCTACGACCTGCTTTTCGCCGCCTATCTCGTCGGCCTCGGCGTCGTCGCCGCGGGCGTGGCCCGTGTCGTCCGCGGGAAGTCGAAGACACCCGGCCTCGCGTGGTGGCGCGTCGGCGCGGCGTCGGCGCTGGCGCTCGTGGGCGTCATCTCGCTGCTGTTCGCGCTGTTGGTCCTCGTCAACGGCGTACAGTTCACGCCCGTCCTCGTGACCGGCGGCGCGGGAATCGCGCTCCTCGCGCTTGCGGCGTGGGTCGGCGACGTGGTTCGCGTGGACGTTCGACCGGCGCGCTGAGTCGAAACAAAACTCCGCGTATTCCGCCGCTCAGCGGTCGCTCGGTTCGTCGCCCGCATCAGCGTCCGCGTCGCTTCCGTCGTCTTCGTCGTCGCCCTTCACCTCACGCTTAATCGACTCCAGTTCGGCGTCGACGTCGACCTTCGGTCCGTCGCTCCCGTCGTCGCCGCCGTCCGGGTCGGCCTCTTCTGTCACGTCGATTCGGACCGGCCCCGTGCCGACCGGTTCGGCGTCGCGGGAACTCCGACGCTCGTCGCGGGAGCGCCGGCTCTCGTCGCGCCGTTGCCACTCGGATTCGAACGTGCGCTCGTCCTCGCGCCAGCGGCGCTCTCGGGTGGTCCGCTCGCGCTCGGCCTCGGTGATTCGCTCGTCGAGTTCGTCGGCGAGCGAGCGGGCGCGGTCCATCACGTCGCGCGCCTCGGGGTTCGAGGGTAAGTCGGCCTCCGACAGCGCGTTTCTGAGTTCGTCGAGGGCGCGGTCGACGCCGGAGACGGCGCTCTTCGGGACGTTCCGCATCCGTGACTCCGTCTCGCTTCTGGCGTCTTCCATCGCACGGCCGGGGTCGGAAAGGCGCATGAGACGGCGGAGGAGTTCGAGGGAGGCGATGGTCGCTTCGAGGACGGCGATGACCGTCGGGATGGTGTACGATTCGGTGAATCGGAGTACCTCGCCGAACGTCGGCGGACGCGGGGGGCGAAAGCGGTCGTCGCCGGAGACGCGTCGGTCGCGGCCGCGACCGCGGTCGCGCTCCTCGCGGAGTTCCGCGCCGAGTTCGTCGAGCGTGTCCCCGAGTTCGTCGAGTAGGTCGAGGATGTCGTCGTCGCGTCGTCGGTCGCTCATGGCCCACGGTTGGGCCGCCGCGGGGATAAGCGTTCGAGGGGTGGCGAACCCGCGCGGGTCGAGGGAGGTCGGCCCCTACCGGCGCGGGACGGCGCGCTGATACTGCGGCGGCCACGCCGCGTCGGCGTCGAGTTCCTCGGCGGCGTGGAGCGCGAAGTACGGGTCGCGGAGGTGCTCGCGGCCGACGATGGCGAGGTCGGCCCGGCCGTTGCTGACGACCTCGTCGGCGTGGCGCGCGGTTCGGATACCGCCGACCGCGCCGACCATCGCGTCGGTCTCCCCGCGGATGACTTCCGCGAAGGGGACCTGATAGCCGGGGCCGGTGTTCGGAATCCGCTGGTCGGGGTGGATGCCGCCGGCGCTCACGTCGATGAGGTCGACGCCGAGTTCGTCGAGGTCGGCCGCGAGGCGGACCGACTGCTCGATGTCCCACGACTCGCGGTCGTTCAGCCAGTCGGTCGCCGAGATGCGGACGAACACGGGCTTGTCGTCGGGCCAGACCTCGCGGACCGCTTCCGTGACCTCGCGGAGGAGCCGCGTCCGGTTCTCGAAGGAGCCGCCGTACTCGTCGTCGCGGTGGTTCGTGACCGGCGAGAGGAACTCGTGGAGGAGGTAGCCGTGGGCCGCGTGGACTTCGGCGATTTCGAAGCCGGCGTCGAGAGCGCGCTCGGCCGCCGCACGGAAGTCGTCGACGACGCCTTCGATTCCGTCGGCCGAGAGCTTCCGGAGCGGCGGAGCCTCGCCCTCGTAAGGCCACGGCACGTCGCTCGGGGCGACGGTGGTCCACCCGCCGTCTTCGGGCGCGACCGGTTCGCTCCCCTCCCACGGCCGGGACTTGCTCGCCTTCCGACCCGCGTGGGCGAGTTGGATTGCCGGTACGCTCCCCATCGACGAGACGAACGAGGTAATCTGTCGGAGCTTCTCGACGTGGTCGTCCGACCAGATGCCGAGGTCGTTCGGCGAGATGCGTCCCTCGGGGGAGACGGCCGTCGCCTCGGACATCACGATGCCCGCGCCGCCGACGGCGCGGCTCCCGAGGTGGACGAGATGCCAGTCCTCGGCGAACCCGTCGGTCGAGGAGTACTGGCACATCGGCGAGACCATGATTCGGTTCCGAACCTCGGTGTCGCGGAGCGAGAGCGGCGTAAAGAGCGAGTCCGTCATCGACCCCGATTGGGCGGGGTCGGAAAAACCCCCCTCGGTTCCGGTGATGCAGTCCGGTTTCGGCTACTCGACCGAGCCGACGAACGCGCGCTGTTCGGCGAGCAGGTCGCGGTCGAGCGTCCAGACGAGGTCGCGCTCGCCGCGGTTCAGCGCCGCCGCGACGACGCCATCGGGCCTGACGACGAGCGAGCGACCCGCGTACTCCGAGCCCGCGGAACCGGAGACCGTTCCGCTTCCCGTCCGATTCGCGCCGACGAGCCACCGAACCCCGTCGAGGGCGCGGGCGCGACAGAGCAGTCGCCAGTTCGTCGAGTGGGCGGCGGGCCACGCGCCGACGACGAACAGGGCGTCGATTCGCTCGTCGGTCAGCGCGGCGCTGTCGCCGACGAAGTTCAGGTCGTAGCAGGTGAGGAGTCCCGTCCGTCCGGCTGGCGTGTCCGCGACGACGAGTTCGTCGCCCGGCGTGACGACCTCGGACTCGCCGCCCCAGAGGTGTCGCTTGCGGTAGACGGTCGCCGAACCGTCGGGTCGGACGTAGGCGGCCGCGTTGTAGAGCGTCTCGCCGTCGCGTTCGAGGTAGCCCGCGAGCACGTCGAGTTCGTTTTCCGCGGCGACCGAGGCGAGGAAGTCGGTCGCGCGTTCCCGCGAGATTGCACCGCTGAAGGCGCGGTTGTCGGCGACGAAGCCCGTGAGCGCGTACTCGGAGAACAGCGCGATATCGACCGACTCGGGGAGGTCGGCGACGCGGGCGCGCACGTCGTCCTCGTTTCGCGCCGGGTCGAGGTCGAACGCCGCACGCTGTGGCACGGCGATGGTTGGACCGGTCACGCTCGGAGGAACGGATGGGCCGGGAAAAAGTGGCCCGGATGGAATCGGCGGTCGGTCCCCGGAGACGCGAAGCGAAGGGAAACGCTCTTTTTACAGTCGAACGGACTTCCGGCATATGAGTGACGGGGACGACGATACGACAGAACTCTCGCCCGAGAGCTTCGACGAGCGCCTGACCGAGGCCGAGGAGGCTCTCGAGGCGGCCGAGACCGAAGCCGACCTCGACGAGGTCGAGGCCACGCTCGACGATATCGAGGCCGACGTGGAGGCCGCGGACCTGCCCGAACCGGACGACGAAGACGAAGAGGACCCCGCCGAGGAGCTCGAATCGCGCCTGTCCGACCTGCGCGACGACCTCGAATCCCAGCGCGGTCCCTACGCCGAAGACGCCGTCGAGACGCTCGAAGAAGCCAAATCCACGATTACGGACACCCGGTGGACCGAGCAGGGCGAAGGCGAAATCGTCGCCGCGGTCGAGACGTTCGCCGACGAGTTCAACGGCGTGCTCGACGCGAGCGTCTCGGTCGATGGCGACGACGAAGACGCGCTCACCGCCGCCGTCGACGACGCTGTCTCGGCCGTCGAAGCGGCCGACCTCGACGCCGACGAGGACGCAGAGACCATCGCGGACCTCATCGACGTCGCAGACGACCTCGCGGACGGCCTCGACGACGCCCAGGAGTGGGACGACCTCGAAACCCGCGAGAAGCTCCAAGTGCAGGGCTTCTACGACGTGCTCGGCCACTACAAGGACTACCCGCCGGAGCTGTCGGCGCTGAAGGAACACGAAAAGCGCGGCAACGTCGAGATGATTGCCCTCGCGTTCGAGAGCTTCCAGTCCGACTTCATGCAGGAGTACTGCATCGAGGCGTTCACGCGGATGAACGACGACAGCGCCTACGAGACCATCGAGGGGCAGGCCAAGCGCCGCGACAAGGGCGTCATCAAGGCTATCGGGAAGATGGCCGCCGAGGAGGGCGTCGAGATGCTCGTCGACTACGTCGACACCGACAGCGACCCCGCGCTCCAGAAGGTCGTGTTCAAGGCGCTCGGCGAAATCGGCTCCGAGGAAGCGACCCAGCCCATCGCGAACAAGCTCGTCACCGAGAACGACAACGTCCGCTCGGCCGCCGCGCGCGCGCTCGGCCTCATCGGCGACACCCGCGCCGTCGAACCGCTCTCGGACGTCGTCGCCGACGACGACGTGAACTCCGTCCGCGCCAGCGCCGCGTGGGCGCTCCGACAGATCGGCACGGAAGACGCGCTCGAAGCGGCCGCCGGCTACGTCGACGACCGCTCGTTCCTCGTCCAGCGCGAGGCCGAACTCGCCGCCGAGTTCCTCGGCGACGACGTCGAAGCCGAAGCGACTGTCTGAGACAGCACGACGACGCGACACCCTCGCAGTTCCGCGGTTCTCCCCTCGTTTTCTTTCTCTCGCAACCGCTCGCGCTGAGTGACCGGTCGCGAACGTTTTTGTAGGGAAACGCGACCACCGCGGGGTGTGTCCCGTCGCGCCCTCGTCGCCGCACTCACCGCTTCGCTCGTGGTCCTCATCGCGGCCGCGGCCGTCGTTCCCGCGCCGATAGCGGCCGCGCCGGAGTCAGAGCACGCGATGAACGCGACGAATACGACGAACGAAACCGGGTCAGCCACCACCACCGCCACCACGGCCGACCAGCCGGCATCGGGCGAAGCGCGCATCGTCTCCGCGCTCCCCGACCCGACGACGCCCAATGACCGCGGCGAGTTCGTCGCCGTCGCTGCGCCCGCGGGAACCGAACTCTCGCTGTCTGACGGCGAAGACACCGTCTCGTTCGCTGCACCCGGCGGGACGGTCGCCGTCGCCGCCGACCCGGACGCGGCGGCGAACCTGACCGACCACCCAGTCGTCGGGTCCGGCCTCGACCTCGCGAACGGCGGCGAGACCGTCACGCTCCGCGTGGTCGGTGGCGACGGCCACGCGGCCGGAACCGACGTCGTCGCGGACCGCCTCAGCTACGACCAAAGCCGCGAGGGCGCGCTCCTCGAACGGCGAGACGGCGCGTGGTCGTGGTGGCCGCGGGCGCTTCCCCGACGGAACGTCACGACCCACGGCCCCGCGAACGCGACGCTGTTCGTCCTCCCCGACTCGCCCGACCGCCCGGTTTCGGTGCTCCGGTCGGCTGACGAGCGAATTCTGCTCGCCGGCTACGTCGTCTCCTCCGCACGCGTCGCCGACGAACTCATCGCCGCTCGCGAGCGCGGCGTCGCCGTCTCGGTACTGGTCGAAGACAGCCCGGTGGGCGGCTTCCCGCGGCGGTCGGCGCGCGTCCTCAACCGCCTCGCCGACGCCGGCGTGTCGGTCCGAGTCGTCGGTGACCCGCACTCGTTTCACCACCCGAAGTACGCCGTCGTCGACGACGCGGCGCTCGTGATGACCGAAAACTGGAAGCCGGCCGGGACCGGCGGGCGAAAGAGCCGCGGCTGGGGCGTCGTCGCGCGCTCACCGAGCGTCGCGGCCGACCTCGCTGCCACGTTCGAAACCGACGCGACGCTCCCTGAGACCGCCCCGTGGGAGACGTACCGAGTCGGCCGGTCGTTCGTCCGCACCGAGTCGGCGAACGGTTCGTTTCCCTCGCGCGTCGCCCCCGAGTCGGTCCGGGTCGACCGCGTCGCCGTCATCCGCGCGCCCGACAACGCCGAATCGACGGTCGTCTCCCGACTCGATGCCGCCGACAGCCGAATCGACGTGTTACAGCCGACCGTGGAGGCCGACGGCCCGTTCGTCCGCGCGCTCAAACGCGCCGCCGACCGCGGCGTCCGAGTCCGACTCCTCCTCGGGAGCACGTGGTACGTCGAGGAGGAAACCCGAGCCCTCGCCGAGCGGTTGAACGAGTGGGCCGACAGGACCGGAACGCCGCTTTCGGTCCGTCTCGCACGACCCGGCGGCCGGTACGGCGCGATTCACGCGAAGGGCGTCGTCGCCGACGACACCGCGCTCGTCGCAGTCTCAACTGGAACCAGCACTCGGCCCGCGAGAACCGCGAAGTCGTCCTCGCGCTGTCGGACCCGGCCGCCGCGGCGTACTTCCGTGAGGCGTTCGCGGCGG
>NZ_JPES01000093.1:0-36556 GCF_000730175.1 Haloferax sp. ATB1
GCCACAACTGGGAGATGCCCGAGGAGGTCAACCGCGTGCTCACGGACACTGCTCGGACCTGCTGTTCGCCCCCTCCGAGTCGGCCGCCGAGACGCTGGCGGCCGAGGGCATCCGCGACGGCGTCTCCGTGACGGGCGACGTGCAGTACGACGCCGTCCTCCGGGTCCGCGAGACCGCCCGCGAGCGGTCGACGATACTCGCCGACCTCGACCTCCGAGACGGAGAGTACGTCCTCGCGACGGTCCACCGCGCCGCCAACACCGACGACCGCGACCGCCTCGAAGGCATCGTGGACGGGCTCGCGTCGTCGGAACTCCCGGTCGTCTTCCCGGTCCACCCGCGAACTGAAGGGGCGCTCGAAGCCAGCGGCCTCTGGTCGCGGCTCGCCGACGCGAGAACGTCATCCTCGTGGAGCCGGTCGGCTATCTCGACTTCGTCCGCCTGCTCGACGGCGCGGAGCGCGTCGCCACCGACTCCGGCGGCGTCCAGAAGGAAGCGTTCTACCTCGACACCCGATGTCTCACGCTCCGCGACGAAACCGAGTGGGTCGAAACCGTCGACGCCGGCTGGAACGTCCTCGTCGGCGCGGACGCGACCGCGATTCGGGCGGCGCTGGCCGACGACGACCCGCTTCCCGAAAAACCCTCGCTGTACGGCGACGGGAGCGCCGCCGAGCGAATCGTCGCCGCGCTCTCGGAGTACGAGTATGCGTGAGCGGAATGAGGATGAGGATGCGAATGCGCGAGATGACCCCGGCGTGACCCGCACGGAGCCGAGCGAGTCCGGCCCCGGCTTCGCGGTCTGTCTGACCCACGACGTTGACCGCCCGTACAAGACGTATCAGGGGCTGTACTACGCGGCGAAGTCGAACCCCGGCTACCACCTCCGGACGCTCCTCCGGCGGGAGAACCCCTACTGGCAGTTCGAGGACATCATGGCGCTCGAACGCGACCTCGGCGTCCGCTCGTCGTTCTACTTCCTCAACGAGCCGAGCCTCCTCGAAACGGGGTCGCTTTCGGAGTGGCTCGAACCGAAGAACTGGGTCGAACACCTCGGCCGGTACGACCTCGATTCGGCATCGATAGCCGACGCCGTCCGCGCCCTCGACGAGGGTGGCTGGGAGGTCGGCATCCACGGCTCGTTCCGGTCGTGCGACGACTTCGACCGCCTCCGAACCGAAAAGCGCGAACTCGAAGCGGTGCTCGGCCACGAAGTCGTCGGCGGCCGCCAGCACCACCTCAAACTCGGGCCGAACACGTGGCGCTACCACCGCGAACTCGGCTTAAAGTACGACGCCAGCCCCGGGTCGAGTTCGGAAAACGGGTTCCAACACGGCTACCGGCCGTTCAGACCCTTCGACGACGACTTTGTCGTCTTCCCGCTGACGCTGATGGAGGTGTCGCTTCCCGACCCCGGGTCGGCGTTCGACGAGGCGTGGGCCGAGTGCGAGCGCCTCCTGGACGAGGCCGAGGCGAACGACGCCGTGATGACGGTGCTGTGGCACCCGCGGTACTTCAACGAGGACGAGTTCCCCGGCTACCGCCGGCTCTACCGCCGCATCATCGAACGGGCGCTCGACCGCGGCGCGTGGGTCGGCCCCGTCGCCGACTACTACCGCGAGTTCCTCGCCGACCGCGAGCGCGGCGGTTCCGGTGATTCCGACGACGACGCGGACGAGAGGGCGACCGACAGCGCGACTACCGACAGCGCGACCCCCGGCGGCGCGGGTCGCTCGCTCTCTCCGTAGAATCCGGCGACGTCGGTCGGTATCGGCCCCATAACAAAGCCGCCAGCGGGCTTCCTCTCGGACAGCCAATACCCCTCAGAGAGGCTATTCTGTATCATGAATCCACCATCGAAGACACAGTATCGCCGCGACGGCGACACCGACGCCGACACGGAGCGGCTCCAGCAGTACGTCGACGTACTCGACGACGTGCTCGACTACGCCCGCGAACGCGACTACAAAGGCTGGGACTACGGCGACGGCATGAGCAGCAGGCTCCTGCTGTCGGTTCCCATCGATAACCGCTGGTTCAACCTCGCGGTCCAGGAGTTCATCAAGCGCTCACCCGTCAACGTCCGCCCGCTGTTCCTCGTCGAACAGCGCCGGAACTTCAAGGGAATCACGCTGTTCGCCATGGCGAACCGGACCCGCGCCCAGTTGGCCGAGTGGTTCGACGGCGACCGACCGGCGGAGACGTACCGCGACGACGCGGCGTCGCTGACGGAGTGGCTCGTCGAAAACCAGGCCAAGGGCTACAGCGGTTTCGCCGGCAGTCACCGCCACGTCATCCAGCACATCTCCGGTCGCAACGGTCCGCGGTCGGGGATTCCCCACTCGCCGAACATCGTCTCCACCTCCTACGGCGTCAAGGCACTCCTCGCGGGGCGGGAGTTCGACCCGGACTACCCGGACATCGCCAAGACTGCCGTCGACGTGATGCTCAACGACCTCAACTACCGGCCGAAGGACGACGGCGCGGTCATGGACTACTACCTCTCGCACCCGAAGGACAGCTACACCCTCAACGCGCTGGCTATCGGGGCGCGACTGTTCGTCGAGCTGTACGACTACTTCGGCGACGAGGAACTGCTCGAACGCGCCGAGAAAGTGTACGACTTCGTCGCGTCGAAGCAGACCGACCGCGGCGGGTGGTACTACCGCGAGCCCGCGAGCGCCTCGCACCTCTCGATGGATAACCACCACAACGGCTTCATCGTGGAGTGCTTCCAGCGCTACGAGCAGGTCGTCGGCAGCGGTCGGTACGACGAGACGCTCGAACGCGGCCTCGACTTCTACGCCCGCGAGCTGTTCGACGAGGACGGCGCGCCCAACTTCGACGAGGAGCACCCCTACCCGCGGGACATCCACGCGACGGCGCAGGGCATCCTCGTGTTCACCTACGCCGGGCAGTACGACCGCGCCGAGCGCGCCATCGACTGGGCGCTCGCGAACATGTACGTTCCGTCTGAAGGTCGGTTCTACTTCCGCAAACACCGGTTTTACACCAAGCGCATGACCCTCATGCGGTGGTGTCAGGCGTGGATGGCCTACGCCATCGCCGAGTACGTCGCCACCAGAATCTCTGGCGAACCGACTCACGGCTACGGCATCGACGCCGACGGTATCGAGCGCCTACGGGCGGCGGCAGAGCGCCCCTGACGGGGGGCAGGCCGGCGCGAACGCCGGCTAGTCGCTTCATAACAAATCCCCATCCTCCCGTCACAGTAGCTCGAGAATGTCTTTTCGAATGATACACGCTGACGCGGCCCGACCGAATCGCGGGTTGATATACGGGGCCGCCGAGTCGGCGGGTGAGTCGGCTGATTTCGGTCGGCTCGGCCGCGACGACCGCGCTCGATGTTGTCGACGACAACGGACGCAGCGCGAAGATCGCCGGACCTCCCGCAGCCCATGACCATCGAGATTACCGAGTTCGACCACCGCGACCGCAACGAGTGGGACACGTACGTCGAGCGGTCGAGTCAGGCGAGCCTCTTTCACCAGTACGAGGCGCTTCGGCTCCAGGCGAAGTACTCGAACTCGAAGCTCCACCTGCTCGTCGGCTACAAAACCGAAGAGCCGGTCGGGCTGTTCCCCGTCTTCGAGATCCGGAAGGGGCTGGTCAAGACGGCGTTCTCGCCGCCGCCGCACATCGGCGTCCCGTATCTCGGGCCCGTGATGCTCGACGCCGGCAACATCAAGAGCCGGAAGTTCGAGCGCCGCCGCAACCAGTTCATCGACGGCTGTACCGAGTGGATAGACGAACACATCGGCCCGAACTACACGCACGTCCGCGTCGGCGACTACTACACCGACATGCGGACGTTCCTGTGGGGCGGCTGCGACGTGTCGCCGAAGTACACCTACAACGTCGACCTGACCCGGGGCGAAGAGGACCTCCTCATGTCGTTCAGCCGGAGCGCCCGGCGGAACATCCGCGACGGCCGAAAGCTCGTCTCGGGTATCGAGGAGGGCGACCGCGACGACATCTGTTCGATTCTCACGCTGGTCAAAGACCGCTACGAGGAACAGGACCTGTCGTTCGACGTGCCGCCGCAGTTCGTCATGGACCTGTACGACTCGCTCCCGGAAGGCCAAGTCCGGCCCTACGTCTTCCGGTACGACGGGGCGTTCGTAAGTGGGATTCTCGTCCTCCAGTACGGGGACACGCTCTACCGCTGGCTCGGCGGCGTCCGGCCCCAGCGGGACTTCGGCATCGACGTCAACGACCTGCTGGACTGGCGCATCATGCGCGACGGTATGGCCGCCGGGATGCGCCGCTACGACCTCGTCGGCGCGAACAACCGCCGGCTCAACCGCTACAAGAGCAAGTACAACCCCGAGCTCGTCACGTTCTACCAGATAGAACACGGCGCGCTCCCGGTCAGAACTATCGCGCACCTGTACAAGAGCCGCCTCGGCCCCGGCATCGAGATGCTGTCCCGGGGAAACGGGACGAACCTCCCGTCGCGACTCGTCTCGGGGTTCCTCCACCGATGACGACCCGCCGGCCGTACCGCCCGACGACCACACACGTACACGACCACAACACATGTCACAACTCCGTATCGAACCCCTGAGCCTCGACGAGTGGGGAGACGCGCTCCCCTCGTCGGGCACCGAAGTCTTCCACACCCCCGCGGTGCTCGCCGCCATCGACGAGCACTTCGACGGCGAAATGCACCTGTTCGGCGTCTTCAAGGGCCAAGAGCCGGTCGCGCTGTTCCCGACGTTCGTCCGCCGAAACCCCCTCGGACGGGTCGTCGTCTCGCCGCCGCCGTCGATGGCGATTCCGTACATCGGCCCGGTGATGATGCCGAACAGCCCGAAACAGAGCGCCTACGAGTCGGTGAACCGCGAGTTCGCCGACCTCGTGGTCGAGGAACTCGGCATCCGCTCGAACCGGACGTTCGTCCGCCTGCTCTGTTCGCCGGCGTACCTCGACCCGCGCCCGTTCGAGTGGACCGGCTTCGCGGTCAAGCCCTCCTTCACCTACCGACTCGACCTCGGAGAGCGCTCGCTCGACGAGATACAGGCCCAGTTCAGCAGCAGCCTCCGCCGCGAGATTCGGCAGGCGCGCGAACTCGACATCACCATCGCGGACGAGGGACTTGACGGCGCTCGCGTCGTCTACGACGACGTGGTCTCGCGGTACGACGAACAGGACGAACCGTTCGGGATGCCGTGGGAGTTCGTCGAGTCGCTGGTCGAGAACCTCGGCGACCGGTGTCGCGTGTACGTCGCCCGCGACCCAGACGGCGAGTATCTCAGCGGGATAATCGTCCCCTTCTCGGCCGAGGTGGGCTACTTCTGGCTCGGCGGCGCGCGCGGCGAGTACGACGGCGTCAGCATCAACAGCCTGCTCCACTGGACCATCATCGAGGACATCGTCGAGGACGAGGCGCTCGCGTCGGTCACGAAGTACGACCTCGTCGGCGCGAACACGGAGCGGCTCTGCAACTACAAATCGAAGTTCGGCGGCGAACTCGTCCCGTACTACGTCGTCGAGTCGACCGGCGTCGGCATGAACCTCGCCAAGCGGACCTACCAGCTCCTGAACAAGGGGTCGGAGCGAATCGCGACGAAGTGAGTCGGTCGTACAACGCGCCGCATCGTTCGAGAAAACTGCGAGGCGGCCGCACTCACGTCATCTGCTGTGTCTGAATGACGTCCCAGATGTTCTCGGCGTCGTCGGTGATGCCGTACACCCGCCCTTTTCGACGCTGTTCCGGGACGAGGAGTTCCACGAGCGAGCGGTCTCTGAGTTCCTGCAGCGCCCGCGAGACGTGAGCGACCGCGCTCTCGGAGTCGGTGGCGATTTGCGTCGGCGTCGCCGGTCCCTCAGAGAGTCTATCGAGAACGGAGATGCGGTAGCGAGAGCTGATGACGAAGCCCACGTCGTCCCACGGTACGTCGTCGGTCTCGCCGACGTGGCTCACGCAACGCCCACCTCGCTTGGGGAGACGGGTCGGTCGGCTGTCCAGTCGGGGCGCGCTCTCGAGGAAGTTCGACGGCGAGTGGAGAAGGCGGCCCGGCGGGGGCGACGACCCACATCGCTCGCGGCGGTCGTGGCGGTCGCAGACCGGAGAGCCGTCGACCACGACAGAGACAAATCTACCGAAATGAGACGAGTTAACGGGAGATTAACCGCGATGTCGGCGGGTGCCCGGCGTGCCGGCCGCATCGGTTCGGTGCGCATTCATTCGTTAGTACGAACTTAATTACATAAAGTCACCGTTTGAATTATATTCACGCGTTCGTGAGTATCTCGAATATATGAACGTCACGTTGACAGGAATTTGGCCGGGGGAGCGCCGCTCGCGACGACACCCTCCGTGGTCGGAAGACGGTCGGTGTCAGACCGTGAGAGTCACGGCGAGACTCATATCTATCTCTCGCGTACCGTTCGGTATGTCATACAAGCGAACGCTCGGACGACTCGGCCTCGCGCTTGTCGGCGGTGCGCTCGCCGTCGGCGCTCTCTTCGTCGTAATCCGGGCGCGCGCCGACGATACGGCCGCCCGACTGCTCGATGCGCTCCGGCGAGAACAGGCCGAATCGATCACGAGCGATGTGGAAGCGACAGACACGGCCGATATCAGCGACCTGCCCGCCCCGGTTCGCCGGTATCTCGAACGCGTGCTACCGGGCGAGTACCCCGATGTTCAGTCGGCCCGGCTCCGCCAGACGGGTGAGTTCAGACTCGGCGACGCGGATTCGCCGTGGAAGTCGATGACGGCGACCCAGCACTACACGGTGGCCCCGCCGGGGTTCGTCTGGGACGCCCGAATCGACCTCGCGCCGTTTCTACCGGTCCGGGTCGTGGACGCCTTCGTCGGCGGTTCGGGGTCGTTAGAGGCGAAGCTCCTTTCGGTTGTCACCGTCGCGGACGCCCCGCGCTCACCCGAGTTGGACGAAGGTGAACTCGCCCGCCACCTCGCCGAGATGGTCTGGTACCCGACCGCGTTTCTCCCCGGTCACGGCGTCAGTTGGGAGCCGAGAGACGACCACTCGGCCCGGGCGACGCTCGCCCACCGCGACTCGACCGTGACCGTCGTGTTCCACTTCGACGAGAACGATGAGATAGTGCGCGTCACCGCGGGCCGGTGGCGCGACACGGGGGACGGCGAGTTCGAGCGGTGCCCGTGGACGGGATACTTCAGCGACTATCGTGAAGTGGATGGGATTCGCGTACCCACGGCGGCCGAGGTGGCGTGGAACCTCCCGGCGGGCGACCTGCCGTACTGGCGAGCGACCATCGACGACGTGGAGTACGACCCACTGCCGACGGGGACGCGGCGGTCGAATACGTCACCGGGTCCGAATCCGGAATAGCTACGACGGCCGGCAGAAATTCCCGAGTAGATGACCGACTCCTCGTCTCCGCTCCGAATCCTCCTCACCAACGACGACGGCATCGACGCGCCCGGCATCGCTGCCATGCGCGAGGAACTCACCGCAATCGGCGACGTGACCGTCGTCGCACCCGCTGAGAACCAAAGCGGCGTCGGCCGCGCCCGCAACGAACACGCGGTCCGCCGCGACCACCCGTGGGGGTACGCCCTCGAAGGAACCCCCGCGGACTGCGTCGCCTACGGCCTTCGCGGCCTCGACACCGACTTCGATATCGTCGTCTCCGGTATCAACGACGGCCCGAACGCGGGCAACTACGTCGTCGGCCGGTCGGGGACCGTCGGCGCGGGCGTCGAGGCCGCGTTCCTCGGGACGCCCGCCATCGCCGTCTCCAGCTACCACGCGCGGGACTTCTTCTGCCACCCGCCCGAGGAGTACGATTTCTCCCGCCCCGCCCGGGTCGCCCGCGCCCTGACCGAGCGCGTCTTCGGCACCGACGTGTTCGACGAGGTCGACCTCCTGAACGTCAACGCCCCCGCGGACGTGCCGAGCCCCCGGATGCGCGTGACCAGCCCCTTCGCGGACTACGACCAGCAGGTCGACCACCACGCGGACGCCGGCGCGCTCCCGGACGGCGACCGCGAACACGACCTCGACGACGGCGAGGTCTACGTCCGACTCCAAGACGTTTCGTGGCCCGACGCCGTCGGCTTCGAGAACCCGTTCCCGCTCGACGACGAACACCGCGACCGCTATCCGGTCGGGAGCGACCGCCGCGCGATGGTCGACGGCGAGGTGAGCGTCTCGCCCCTCGCGGTCCACCACGGCCACGCGACGGACCCGCGGCTGGCGAGCGTCGTCGAGAGCCTCTCCGAACAGGTGGAGTAACGCGGAGTTACCGGCAGGGAAAAGAACGCGTTACGACCGCGCCAACTGTCCGGTCTGCGAGAGGTAGGCCGCGAGGTCCGAGGTGGTAATCATCCCGATGACGCCCTCCTCGTCGTCGACGACGGGCATGTGGTGAAAACCGTGTTCGGTCATCGACTCCGCGACGGTGACGATGGAGTCCTGCGCTCCCGCGGTAATCACGTCGGTGGTCATGTAGCGCTCGACGGTCGTCTGTGCTTTCGGCTGGCTCTTCGCGACGATGTCGACGAAGTCGGTCGTCGTCAGGATGCCTTCGAGTCGGTTGTCCTCGTCGACGACGATGACCGAGCTGATGTTGTTGTCCAGTATCAACTGCGCCGCGTCTTCGACGAGCGTGTCTGGGGTGACCGTGTGGAGGGTCGTGGACATGAGCCTCGCGACGAATACGTCTTCCATAGTAATTGCTGACAGACAGGGCGGTTAAATGTTGGCTTCGGGTACATTCCGGTCGGGAAAACCCACGGACGCGTCCGGGACTCGCTCGTCGGAGCGCCGGCGTGGGTCGGCGGTCGTCGCCGAGCACCAGACTTCGGCCGTGACTGCCCCCGCCGCGGGGCTTAATTCCTCGGCGACGTAACCGGACCTATGGGAAGCACACAGACTGCGACGTTCGGTGGCGGCTGTTTCTGGTGTGTCGAAGCCGCGTTCAAAGAACTCGACGGTATCAGCGAAGTCACGTCGGGCTACGCCGGCGGGAAGACGGAGAACCCGAGCTACGAGCAGGTCTGTTCGGGGAACACCGGCCACGCCGAGGTCGTACAGGTGGAGTACGACCCCGCGGCCGTCGGCTACGACGAACTGCTCGAGGTGTTCTTCGCGGTCCACGACCCGACACAGCTCAACCGACAGGGCCCCGACGTGGGAACGCAGTACCGCTCTATCGTCCTCTATCACGACGACGAACAGGAGCGACAGGCGTCGGCCTACATCGAAGCCCTCGACGAGGAGTACGACGACAAGGTCGTCACGGAGTTGGCTCCGTTAGAGACGTTCTACGAGGCCGAGCAGTACCACCAGGACTACTTCGAAAAGAACCCCGACGACGCGTACTGCCAGTTCCACGCGAGCCCGAAAATCGAGAAGGTCCGCGAGAAGTTCGCCGACAAGCTCGCCAACTGAGACGAGACGACGGACAACACCACTGTGTCCGCAGTATCTGCGGGGGAGAGACGCTGAATATCGCTTTCTTCGGTTCAGTTTGAATCGGGCGGCGGCCGGAACGAAGTTTGAACAGTCGACACCGGGCGGACTGCGAGGATGGTGTAAACTGCGGTGACAGTGCAGACTTCGGGGGTGGTGTAAACCGCGGTGACAGTGGAGACTGCGAGGAGAGCGTGAACTTCGAGCGCAGTGGAAACAGCGAAGAGAGTGCAGACTGCCGAAGCACTCCAAACGGTTCGAACGGTGGAGGAATCTGAAACCGTCTGGGAAGCCCGCACCGCTTGCGAGTTTCAAACTGTGTAGAACATGTACAAATTGTAGAATTTGTACGAATTATAGAGGTTGTGGAGTGTTGAGATAGTCTACACCGCGAAAGATTCCCAGAGCGCGAGCGATGTTTGGGAACCGAACGCCCCGGACGAAGCTGAACGGTCCACAAACTGAGAGCGCGGGCGAATTACCGGATATCGACAGGCGACAGTATACAATTTTTAAAATTTGTAAACATTGTAAGATTTGTAGAATGTAGAAGCAGTCCCAACGGTTCAAAAGTCGTGGATAAAATTATGTGGTACGCCGCGGAAGGTCCGTTCAAGTCCCTCAAATGTCCGCACAGTCCACAGTTCAAACGGAGTTTGCACCGCCCAAACGGCAGACACAGCGTAGACTGTGTACAATTTGTGAACATCGCGCTCCGCAGGAGGCTCGATAGATGTCGCGAGCCGTGAGCGTCTCGCTCCAGAAAGGCGGCGTCGGAAAGACGACGATTGCCATCAACCTCGCCGACGCGCTCGCCGCGCGGGGGAACGACGTGCTCTTAGTCGACCTCGACCAGCAGGGGAACGCGACCGAGGGCGTCGGGATGAAAGACGCCTACGAGTCGTCGGAGCCGAACGTCGGCGACGTGCTGACCGACGACGAACCCGTCGACGTGCGCGAAGTGATACGCGACCGCGAGGGCTTCGACGTGCTTCCCGCCCACGTCGACCTCGACGACATCGAAGACCGAGTCCGGAACTCGACGTTCGGCGTGCTCTGGGTCCGCCGCCGAATCGTCGACCCGCTCTTGGACGACGAATACGACTACATCGTCATCGACTCGCCGCCGAGCCTCGGCCCGCTGTCCGACGCGGCGCTCATCGGAACCGGGAACGTCGTCGTTCCGCTCCTCATGAGCGAGCCGAGCGTGAGCGGCTTCGAGCGGATGTTCGAACAACAAATCGGACCGATTCGCCGCGAGGTCGACCTCGACATTCTCGCTATCGTCCCCAACGACCTCACCGGGAATAACGAAGAAAAGCGCATCATCCGCGACCTCGAAGAGTCTCCCTTCGAGCAGTTCATCCCCCCGTTCGCCCGCTCGGAGCTATTCGACGACCCCGACTCCAAGGGGCCGGGAATCAGACACCGAATCGCGTTCAGTCGCGCCTGGCGCGACGGGAAGACCCTCCGGGAGTACGACCCGTCGAACGACATGCTCGACCGACTCGACCAGCTCGCGGAAATCGTCGAACGAGGAGGAACCGACGATGCCTAAGGAAAACCGGTTCGCCGGCCTCGGCGAGGCGATGGAATCGGAATCGGAATCAGACGCAGAACCCGACGACCAGCAGCCCCCGGGCGAAGACGCCCCCGACGGGTCCGAGAAGTCGGAATCCGAACCGCCAGTCGAATCCGAGACCGCGGACGAGTCCGAGTCGGAAGACGCGAGCGAGAAATCGGACGGCGACGACGAGAAGCAGAGAAGTGACGGCGAAAGTAACGAAGGCGAGGAGCCAGACGAAGGCGACGAACTGGACGAGAACGACGAACTAGACGAAAGCGAAGAACTCGACGAGGCCGAGGAAGCGGCCGAGTCGACCGCGGAAGAAGACGGCGCGGAAAGCACCGACGAGACGGAGCAGATGACGGAGACAGCGGGCGGTCCGGCGTTCGAGTTCGAGGCGACGACCGCGAAAAGCATCTACGTCCGAACCGCGACGCTCGACCGACTGGACGACGCCGAGTTCGAAGTTGAATCGTTCCTCCGCCGGGAACACGACGTGCGCGACCTGACTGGCCGCGAGTTCCACGACGCTCTCGTCCGCGTCGCCGCCGAGTATCCCGAGAAAATCGCCGACGTCGTCCTCGAAACTCGCGAGGAGTGAGAAGCCGAAGAGTCGAACAAAACCGACTCGAACATCCGGAGAACAGCGGACAATGTGGTGTTCGAGACCGACAGTCCGCCGGCCGGTTATCGAAACGCGCGATGACAATCGACAGCGGAACGGAGAAACCGACGGCTGAGCACCGCGGCGTCCGCTGTTGTCGCAGACGCGGAGTGAACGTCGCTTTCGAACGTGGAAAGACACGACATCGAACACCGGTATGTCCGCTGTTGTACGGCTGGCGAGCCGCTGAGATGGCCGCTACCTGGTGAATAGTCGGTCGCGTAAGTTCGGAACACCACACTGTCCGCTGTTCGAACAAGCGGCGAAAATGGCCGATTACTGCGGACATCGTGGTGTTCCGAGCGGTCGGAAATCGGTAACGAAATCGGTCGGCGAATCCGAACGAACGCATGCTTCTGAGGAACGAATCGAAGTAGCAATCACTTCCAAAACACGGCAGAGAGCCGTTCTGACGGAGGTGGGCTCGAGACTAACACCATCATGTCCGCAGTAATTTCAGTCGGGTCGCCTACTGCTGGATGAAATCGTCGAGCGTACTCGTCTTCTCGCCGTCGAGGAAGGGTTCGACCGTCTCGTGGACGCCCACGAGTTCGATGGTGTCGCGCATGGCCGAGACGATGAGCCCGACATCCATATCGAGGGCGTACTCGCGGTACGTCCCGCCACGTCGACCCTCGTTTCGCTCGGTGACGGAGACGATTCCGAGCATCGCAAGCTCGCTGAGGTGGTCGCGCATCCGTCGCGGGACGAGCGGGTCGCGGTTGGCGAGTTCGGTAAACCGGGTGTATCGGGGCCGAACGTCGCGGGAGCGAATCGGCGTCTCGTCTTCCAACTCGAGCGTCAGAAGCGAGTAGAGGACGAGGTGACCGTGTTCGGTCAATCCGTTGATTCCCTCTTTGATGCGGCCGCGCTCGAGGGCGCGCCGACCACGTTTCACGTGTTCCTCCTCGATGCGGTCGGTGTCGTCGTCGCGGGCCAGGTCGCCAGCTTTCATCAACAGGTCGATCGACTGGCGGGCGTCACCGGCGTCTTTCGCGCCGTAGGCGGCGCAGAGCGGAATCACTTCGTCGGCGAGGACGCCCTCGCGGAACGCAACCTTGGCGCGCTGTTCAAGGATGGCGCGGAGGTTCTTGGCGTTGTACGCGGGGAAATGAATCTCCTGTTCACACAGGGAGCTTTTGACCTTCGGCGAGAGGTCGTCGCGGAACGAGAAGTCGTTGGAGATGCCGATGAGACCGACTTTCGCGACGTCCAGGTTCCCGTTGGCCCGGGCCCGCGGGAGTTGATAGAGGATACTGTCGTCGTTGACGTGGTCGATTTCGTCGAGAACGATGATTATCGTCCCGCCGCAGTCGTCGAGTTCCTGCCAGAGCATCTCGTAGACGGACCCGAGCGGGTAGCCCGTCGTGCTGATCTGGTTCGACTCCGACCGGAACTCGTTGACGAGTCGGGTCGCGATCTGATACGAACTCGTGAGTCCGTCGCAGTTCAGGAAGACGACCCTGAGGTCGATGTCGTCGTAGTGACTCGCGTCCTCGCGGAGGTGCCCGAGTAAGTACCGCGACGCGGCGGTCTTGCCGACGCCGGTCTTCCCGTAGAGGAAGATGTTGTTGGGCTGTTCGCCGTTGATAACCGGTTGCAGCGCAGCCTGGAAGGTACGGAGTTCCTCGTCGCGCCCCACGAGTTCCTCGGGCTGGTAATCCTCGCGGAGGGCGTCCCGATCCCGATAGATCTCGGTGTCCCGCTCGAATAGGGGCATACTACCACGGTTCGACCACTTCGTTGATAAAACCACCGTGTCCGGAGTGTCCGCTGTTCTCGTGTTTTATATACTCGACCGGGGACACACCCCCTCCACTTTGTCCGCTGTTCTGGGAAACGAAGGTAACCGGTGGAACAACTGGACGGAACCGCGTGCTCTGATATAGAAAAAGATTTAATATACAATAGCTTAAACTAAGTCCGTAATATAGGCAATTATAGTAATTGTATGAGGACTGTTTGGAGACGACTTCTTTCGTTCATCTCTGTAGGAATCTAAACTAACCTGACTGATTGGAAACCGACGGGAGAGAACCAACTCACAACGACGGGGGGTACCGTCTCGCACCAAGAACAGCGGACAAAGTGGTGTGAGTGTTCCCCGTTTCAGACCGCCTCGTCCCTACGTTCACACTCACCGAGAACAGCGGACAAAGTGGTGTGGGTATCAACCGTCAAACCAATCGACTACCAATCAATCACCAATCAAACATTCCCACGACCCACTGAACACGTACTGAAGCGACTGTCACACAAACGCGTCGTTGGTTCTCACACACCGAGTCGACCCGACCGCTTCGCTCGCCTGCTCACCCGAATCCGCACTCTCGGTTCGCGTTCTCGCTCCGAGATACTCCTATGAACGCTCCGAGAGAGAACACGTGACTGAGAGGACGTGAACAACCGCGGCGGTGATAGCGGTGATACTGTGGCAGTGACTACGTCTACCGACACCTCGTCTACCGACGACGTCTGTCCTTCGTGATTCGGTGGAACCTCACGACCCGGAGAAAGCGTCTTTGCAGGGGCTAAGACGGCGAACAACTGCGGACATCGTGGTGTTACAGGGGAATCCTCGGCCCTTCGCGACGCGTCCGACCGCTTCAGCGCCAACTCGGTGATGATCGACCACGGTTAGTGTCCTAAAATGAGGCCTCGAGCGAAACTACGTGGTGTGTGACCACGAACCAGTCCCTATTGGCGGTTAATCTATCGAAAAACAGCGGACAACGTGGTGTTCGAAACCGTCGCCACCGCGATTTCAACGTCGTGACATTTGGTATCACGAGTATCCGATGAGTTATCCGTCTCCGGGTCCGAGCAAGAATGTGAGTGAAAATCAAGGGCGTCGAAACCTTCGAATGCCCAACGACAACGAGCTGTTCGCAGTCGTCACAGAGCACAACGGTGGCAATCACGTTCGAATCCGCTGTGAAGACGGAAAGAACCGCATGGGCCGCATCCCCGGCCGCATGAAGTACCGCACGTGGATCAACGAGGGCGACGTCGTGCTCGTCGAACCGTGGGACTGGCAGGACGAGAAAGCCAACATCGAATGGCGATACACCGGCGAGGACGCGGACCAGCTCCGGCGCGAAGGCCACATCCAGTAATCATTTTCTCCGAAAGGAGAGTTTATCTCGTCTGACGAACCAGCCCCGGCTCTGCGATAGCTCCGCGTTTTCCCTCCAGCGATTCTCAGTTAGTACCGACAGAACGGAACAGAACAGAACAGAACAGCGGACATCGTGGTGTTGTTTTCGCCGCGACTAGCACAGAAAGTGCGTCCCGCGATGGCCGCCCGCCGGAGGGCCGCTCGCTTCCGCCCGCGTCTCACTCGAACACGTCGACGAATCGCGGCGCGGAAAGTGTCTGTAGGTCCTCCGGCGTGAGTCGGAACACCGCCTCGGGGGTTCCCGCGGCGGCCCAAATCCGGTCGAACGACTCGAACGTCGGGTCCGCGAGGACGGGACAGTCGGTCGCGTGGCAGGTCGGCGGCACGCCGCCGATGCTCCAGCCGGTCGCTTCTTTCACTTCGGCGGGGTTGGCGCTTCGAACCGACCCCTGTTCGACGCCGAACTCGGAGCCGAGCGTGGCTTCGTCGACGCGGTTCGCGCCGCTCGTGAGGACGACAACCGTCTCGTCGCCGACGCGCATCACGATGCTCTTGACGATTTGGGCGACGTCGCAGTCGACGGCCGCGGCCGCGTCGGCAGCCGTCTTGGTTCCCTCGGGAAACTCCTCGATAGTCACTTCGAACCCGTGAGAATCGCGTACTCGGTCGGCGAATTTGCGTGCCGTGGGATGCATACACAGGGGTTCCCCCTCGCCGGATATGAACGTTCGCTGACGAGGCAGATTCTGCGGGGGAGTCAACGACCGCACGCGAATCGTGTTCTCGACGGCCCCGCGAGCTACGGAGCTACCACTCCCCGTCGAGTCCGTCGCGAAGCGCCGCCACGTCCGACTCGTCGTTGAAGTTGTGGAACGACGCCCGGACCGCCTTCGGTTCCGGGAGCGTCCGCACCACAACTCCAGCTGATTTGAGGCGCTCGACCGTCCCCTCCGGGTCGAAGACTTCGAACGAGACGAGCCCCGACTCCGGGTCCGGCGGGCTCAACAGCCGCCCCTCGGGGACGGCCTCGATGAACTGACTCGCGAGGTCGCGAATGTGTGCTTCGGTCCGGTCGAGACCGACGCGCTCGGCGATGTCGATCGCCTCTCGCAGCGCGACGTGCGGCGCGGGGTTGGTGGTTCCGACCTCGAAGCGCTTGGCACCCGGCGCGAAGTCGAGGGCGTCGGCGTTCGGCTCCGTGACGCCGCGGTAGCCGACGGCGTGGGGTTCGATGCCCTCGGCGACGTCGCGGCGGACGTACAGGAAGCCCGCGCCCCACGGCCCGAGCAACCACTTGTGGCCCGCACCGGCGACGATGTCTGCCCCCCAGTCCTCCACGTCGACGGGATACTGGCCGAACGACTGGACCGCGTCGACGATCGACAGTGCGCCGGCGTCGCGGGCGATGTCGGCGAGTTCGCGCACGGGGAGTCGCGTTCCGTAGTTCCACGTCAGGGCGCTGAAACAGACGAGGTCGGCGTCGCTGACGGCCTCGGCGTACTGGTCCATATCGAGTCGCCCCGCGTCGCTCTCGACGATGCGGACCTCCACGCCCTCGCGTTCGAGACGCCGCCACGGGAGGATGCCCGCCGGGTGTTCGAGGTCGGTTCGGACGACCACGTCGCCCGGTTCCCAGTCGAGCGCGGTGGCGATGCGGTTGATGCCGTCGGTGGTGCTCTGGGTCAGCGCCACCTCATCGGTCTCGGCACCGATAAACGCGGCCACGTCCTCGCGGACGGCCTCGTATGCGTCGAACGCGGTCGGATAGGGGCCGTCGTCGCCCGGCGAGTCGTACTCGTGGTATTCGAGGAACTCGGTCGCCCGCTCCACGATGGGGCGCGGGCTTGGGCCGTGCGCGCCGGTGTTGAGATACGTGACGTCGTCGAGGGCCGGAATCGTCGTTCGGAGTTCGTCTGGTGTCATAGTGCGTTCGGGTGTTATCGCGAGGTGTTTTCTCGTCGTCCGCGTCGCGAAGGAGTCGTGCCTGCTGGTGACGCGCCCGTCGAATCAAACGTTCTGGTACCACTATCGAATTGCCGCAATAGCTCGTCGGGGAGTCGGGCGTACACCTCGGCGTTGCGGGCGAGCGCCCCGACTGTGGTGAACTCGTCGGCCGCGTGAGCCGTCTCAGTTCCCAGACCGAATTCGACGGTCGGGACGCCCGCGTTCCGCATCCGTTTCGCGTCGCCGCCGCCGGTTGCGCTCCGGCGGTACACGCGCCCACCGGTGACGCTCTCGGCGACCGAGCCCACGGCGTTTGCCAGCGGGCCGTCGGGGTCCTCGAACGTCCCGACCGACCAGTCCGCGTCGACAATCTCGACACCGTCGTGACCGGCGACGACCTCCCGAACCCCGTCCAGTACCGTTTCCGTGTCGATGCCCGCGGTCACGCGAATATCGAGTTTCGCCCGCGCCGCGGCGGGGACGACGTTCACTCGGTCGCCGCCCGAGAGGACGCCCAGATTCACCGTCGGTCGTTCGAACAGCTCTCGCGCCGCGTCCGCGCCAAACTGCGGCGCGTAGTACTCGACGGACTCCTCGACGAGCGCCCGGACCGCGGGGTCGAACTCGAACCGATAGTCTCCGAGTACGGATTCGATGTCACTTACTGCGCGGTAGAGGCGGTGAATCGCGTTCTCGCCGAGCATCGGCCGAGAGCCGTGGGCCGCAGTCCCCGTCGCTTCGAGTTCCAGCCAGATGCTCCCGCGGTCGGCGACGGTCACCGAGTGCCGGTCGCCTTCGCAGGTCGTCTCGCCGATGACGCAGGCGTCGGCCGAGAGCCCGCGCCGGTCCAGCAGCGTCGGCAACCCCGCCTTCCCGGCGACTTCCTCGTCGCTCACGAACGCGAACACGAGGTCCGTCGCCGGCACCGTCCCGGTTTCGACGTACGCCTCCGCCACCGCGAGCATCGCGGCGATTGCCCCTTTCATGTCGGTCGCACCACGTCCGTAGAGCCGGTTTCCCTCCCGCTCGCCGAGCGGGTCGCGCGTCCACTCGTCAGCCTCGAACGGGACCGTATCGAGGTGCCCCAACAGGACGAGCGTCCGGTCTGTCGCACCCGGGAGTGTCGCCACGAGGTTCGGCTTCGTCGGGTCCGAGGCGACGCGCTCGGTCTCGATACCGAGGTCGGAGAAGAACGATTCAAGCCACGACGCGAGTTCCCGCGTGTCTCCCGGCGGGTTCTGCGTGTCGTGGCCGACGAGCGTCGCCGCGAGGTCGACGATGTCCTCGCGATGCTCGCGGAGGTAGGCGACGGCGGGCGGGTCGCTGGGCATTGGGTCTCTGTTCGAGTGTACGGTCTTCGAACAGATAAGTTTGTGCTACAAATACAATACTATGGGTTCGAGGTGGATGTTTCTCTATGGGATAGTTCCGAAAAAAATCGTTATTCCGAATCAGGCGTTGTGTGGCTCGTCGCCGATTCTACCATCAGGCGTTGTAGGTCCACTTCTGCAGGGTCGCAGAGTTGGAACCGGATTCCGAGGTCCAGACGATGCGGTAGGTCTCTCCACCAGTAAGGGGCGAGCCCGTAAGGTCAATGACTAAGTCATCACCCGCTTGGATCTTGTCGTCAGTTTCGTCCCAACTCGTATCTGTCGTTCCGTCAGTTACGACAATACGTGCTTCGTCAATTGCAGCTCCACTTTCGTGCGTAATGGTGAGGTCGTCAGTCGACGTATCGTAGCTGAAGCTGAAACTCGCCTGCGGGGCGGTGTCGCCGACTTGGTCCCCGAGGCCGAGGACGAAGGTGCCGATGACGGCCGCGAGGATGACGGTGATCGCGACCATGAGGATGACGCCGATGACCGGCGAGACTGCGCGGGATTCTGTGAAGATTCTCTTGATTTGCATAGTTGTCTCTCCTAGGTGTGCCGGACGAGAGGCGACCGTTGAGAAAAATTCGAATCGGTCCTCGAACGCTTGCCTGCTAACCTAACAGATAGTCTGACGTTCTCCGAGGATATAAACTAGTATTGAGAAGACGTTTCACGTATCATGCGTGTTCCGTACCAGAGTCGGAGAACGCCATCGCTCTCAGGGTAACATCCGAAAAAATTGAGGTTCGTTGGCTGTGACGTTGCGGACCGATCAGGCGTTGTAGGTGTACTTCTGCAGGGTCGCAGAGTTGGAGCCCGATTCGGAGGTCCAGACGAGGCGCACTTCGTCGCCGTTGTCGAGCGTTTCGGACCCACTAAGGGTCACAACGATGGTTTCGCCAGCGTTCATGTTGTCGTCAGCGCCGTCGTTTTTCACCACGCCTGGTGCGGTCATGTCCGACGGGATGGCAACACTCAGGTCGTCGCTGGCGATGGCGTCACCGCTTTCGTGCGTGATCGTGAGTTCCTGCGCACCGTCGTAGTCGAAGCTGAAGCTCGCCTGCGGGGCGGTGTCGCCGACTTGGTCGCCGAGACCGAGGACGAAGGTACCGATGACGGCCGCGAGGATGACTGTGATCGCGACCATGAGGATGACGCCGATGACCGGCGAGACTGCGCGTGATTCGCTAAGGAATTTCTTGATATCCATTGTTCTACCCAGGACCGGCCTCAGACCCACCTCGTGCCCACCACACGGGACCTCGAGCGGCCACATGTTCCGGCTCCTGTTGGCCTTTCGTATGTTCCGGATATATTTAATTTCGCAGCGACTTACCGGTCTATTCGAGGGGTTAGGGCGCTCCTAACGCCCGAATTCGGGATTTAAGCCGTTCAATTCCATCTGCATACCATCGGCGGGTACCTTCGGTGGTGAACCGCTGCTCTGACGCCCTATACACCCGAATTCAACTTCGCCATCCGCGCGTCGCGTCCACCAGAGCCGTGGCACACCCGAGTTTCTGCGGACACGGTGGTGTCGGTTCGGCCGGGTTGTCGCCGCGGCGCGCGCGTTCGCACGCGCTGCTGACGGTCGTGAGAGCGCTGAAAACGCAGGAAAAGTCGCTGAACGGCCTACTGCGTGGCGTTCCAGAACCGCGGCGTCGACTCGAAGTCTATCTCCGCGTCGGAAGGCGCGCGCTCGTAGAGCGCGTCGTGGACGGCCTCGTAGGCCGCACGCGGGCCTTCCTGTGCGAGTTTCGGGTGATCGCGGGTGTCGAAGACGACGCGCCACGTCCCGTTCGTGAGGTGCAGCCCGAGAATGTACTTCCCGCGGACGTTCACGACCAGTTGGTAGGCGTGCTGAATCGTCTCGCCGTCGCGTTCGAGGTTGTAACCGCGGACGGCGACGGCCTGCTGAATCGCCTCTTTCGTCTCGAGTTCGGCGACGAACGACTTGGGGACGGCCCGCCCGGGGAGCGATTCGACGAACGGTTCGCTCACGGTCGTACCACCTCGCGTCGCGTGCCTGTCGGTTCCATCGTACCCTATCTGGGCGGCTCAGCGGGTATATGCGATACGGTCTCTGCTGGGCCACGGGGCCCGACCCGCGTCGCGCCTCGCGGGCGCGCACGAGAAACACTGTCCAGCGAACGCGGGTCGTCATCGGCCGGTCAGCGTCTGCCGACCGCGTTCCGAGCGAAGCGCCTTTGGGGCTCTGCGCGCGCAGACGAACCGTGAACTCCAACGCGCACCACGTCGGTCTCACCGTCCGCGACCTCGATTCGACGCTCGAATTCTACCGCGACGCGCTCGACCTGCCGGTCGTCTCCCGCTTCGAAGTCGGCGGTGACGAATTCGCCACCGCCGTCGCCGTCGACGGCGCGTCGGCGCGGTTCGCCCACCTCGACGGCGGCGACGTGCGCGTCGAACTCGTCGAGTACGACCCGGTCGGTACCGACACGGACGAACCGACGCTCAACCGTCCCGGGGCGACCCACCTCGGGCTCTCCGTCGACGATGTCGACGCCGCGGTGGCGGAACTCCCGACCGACGCCGAGACGCTCAGCGAGCCGCAGACGACCGAAAGCGGTACGCGAATCGCGTTCGTCCGCGACCCCGAGGGGAACCTCGTCGAACTCCTCGAGACCTGAATCGGACGCTCGGCTCGACGGGCGTCACCTCTCGGCTAGCCGGATTTGTGGTAGATATACAATCGCGTGGCGCGATCACTCCCCGCTCGGGAACCACGCTCGCGGTCGCTCCGCTCCGACCGGCAGTTTCAGCGTCACGGCCGTCCCCCCGAGGGGAGACGGTTCCAACTCCATGCTTCCGCCCGCTTTCTTGACGACCCAGTGGACCAGCCACAGGCCCATCCCGGTCCCGTGTTCGAGCGGCGTCTCCTCGCCGCGCTTGATGACTCGCCACTCCTCGTCGGGGATTCCGGGCCCGTCGTCGGCGACCCGGACGACGAGCTTCGAGTCGTCGTCTTCGGTTCGGTACACGTCGATGTGGACCGTCTCGCCGCCGTGTTTGAGCGCGTTCGCGATCAACTCGTCGAGCGCCGCGCCGACGCGGCTGTCGACTCGCGCGAACAGCCCCGTCTCGATGTCCGTTCGTATCGTCGACTCGGGATACGTCGACTCGGCTCGTGACACGGCGGACTCGACGAGCGCCGAGACGCGCCGCGGCGTCGCTTCGGATTCGAGGGCGTCCGAGACGGTCTGGGCTTTCTCCGAGAGCGCCACGAGTTCGCTCGCCGCTTCGACGATGGTCTCCGCGGCGTCGGTGAGTTCCTCGTCGGTGACGCCGGCCGCGTTCCTGCGAATCAGCTCCGCGTAGCCCTCGATGACGTTCATCCGGTTTCGGAGGTTGTGCCTGAACATCCGGTTGAGGACGCCGAGCCGCTGTCTGGTCAGCTCCGACTCGGTGATGTCCGACTGGATGGCGACGTAGCCGTGGATGTCGCCGTCGCTCGCGATGGGTGCGATAGTCTGTATCGCGGTGTAGAGCTCACCGCCCTTCCGACGGTCGATAATCCGCTCCTGCCACGTCTCACCGGACTGGATGGTCCGCCACAGCCGGTCGTAGTACGCGTCCGGCATCTCGCCAGAACTGAGAATCGACGCGGGTTCGCCGACCGCCTCCGCGGCGTCGTAGCCGGTCGTCTCCTCGAACGCCGGGTTGACGTACGTAATCTCTCCGTCCGAGGTGGTGAGGTAAATCGCGTGCCCCGCCTGTTCGACGGCCTGCTCGAACTCGCGGAGGCGACGCTCCCGCCGTCGTTGGTCGGTCACGTCGACGAAGACGCCGACGATTTCGGCGGGCTCGTCGTCGGCGTCGCGGACGACCGCCGTCGAGAGCTGAAAATCTCGGAGGTCGCCGTTCGAGCGCCGTCGCTCGACCGAAACGTCCGAGAGGCCGTCTTCGTCGATAGTCCGACGGATAATCTCCTCGCTGTTTTCGCTGTTCTCGCCCGCGCTGTAGGGGAGCGGCTCGCCGAGCACGTCGTCTCGCTCCCAGCCGAACGCCTCCGTGGCGGCGTCGTTCCACCTCGTCACGCGCCCGTCGGGCGTGACCGCGATAATCGGAACCGGGGACGCGGCGACCACGGTTCGAAGCTGGTCCAGCGACGACCGAATCGATGCCTGCTGTCGCGCGATTCGTCGGTCCTTTCGGGAGACGAGAAACCAGACGAACGCGGTGGAGACGGCGACGAACGCTAGTCCCTTCACCAGTTCAGCTTCGGGTGCGCGCGGCGCGCCCAACGCGACCGATAGGAGCAACTCGCCGCCGAGGATGCCCGCGGTCCCGAAGACGAGGTACGCCAGGGCGACGGCTCGGGCGTCGAGACCGTCGAGCGGCGAGTCGTTCATCGTCCGAACGGAGCGCGAGCGGAGATATAAACGTGGTGCGGGAAACCGGCAGTTGATAACGACGGCACCACCCCTCGAAACCCGACACGGAAGCGCAACCGACATTGGGACCGGGCCGCTAGCAGAGGTGACTAACCGCCTCGCGGAGACGCGCGGCGACACCCCACTATGAGCCGACGAGACGCCAGCGAGACACCATGAAACGACGCGACGCCATCAAGACGCTCGGTATCGGCGCTGTCGCGGCCACCGCTGGGTGCCTCGGCGGGTTCGAACAACAGTCGGCGTGGCGCGACCCGCCGCTCGTCGAGGACCGCCCGGCCGCGGTCTACCTGCCTGCCATCACCGAGGGGATGAGGATGTACGGGAAGACGACAGCCGGTCCGTACGGCGTCGCGCTCACCTACTCGTACCCCCATCGCTTCTGGACCGCTGCCGGTTCTGAACTCGGGAAAACCGTCGTCGAGGCCGACGATTCGATTCACCTCATGGCGTCGCTGTGGGACGCCGAGACGGGGACCGTCCTCCCGCTCGACGCCGGCGTCTCCATCGAGATTCTCCGCGACGGCGACCTCGTGAGCGAGGAGGTCGCCTACCCGATGCTCTCCCAGCAGATGGGGATGCACTACGGCTCGAACTACGTCCTCGACGGCGAGGGCGACTACGAGGCCCGCGTGCACATCGGCGGTACATCGCTGTCCCGGACCGGCTCCTTCGCCGGTCGGTTCGATGCGGCCGAGACGGCGACGTTCGCGTTCACCTTCGAGACCGACGACCTCTACGACGTGGAACTGAAGCGCCTCGGTGACGAGGCCGGGTCGCGCGGCGCGGTCCCCGCGATGGAGATGATGGGCGTCCCGACCGGGAACGCGCCCGCTATCGGCGACCTCCCCGGTCGCCATCTCGGCCGGCAGACGAGCGCCGACGCCCTGTTCGACGCCTTCGTCGTCGACGACGGCTCCCGGTTCGGCGTCGACGGCTCGTACCTCTACGTCTCGGCGCGGACGCCGTACAACGAGTTCGTTCTGCCGATGATGGGCGTCAGAGCCACGCTCGAACGCGGCGGAACCGCGGTGCTCGACGGGGCGCGACTCGACCGGACGCTCGACCCCGACCTCAGTTATCACTACGGCGTGGGGCTCGACGGCGTCGAATCCGGCGACGCGCTCACGCTCTCGGTGGACGTGCCGCCGCAGGTCGCGCGCCACGACGGCTACGAGACGGCGTTCATGGAGTTCGAGCCGATGCGGTTCGACGTCTGAGGCGTCGTCCCGCCGCTGTCGTGCGTCTCGCGACTCGCACTCGCACCCCGCCGCCGGACCCGTCCGGCGCGGACGCCCGCGATGGAAACGTTCAGAAGCCAACCACCCCGAACTTCGAGTGACTATCGGATGACTACGGACACAGACGCGACGCGCGACCGCCACACCTGCACAGCGTGCGGCGAGGCGTATCCGACAGCGCGGCTGCTGGTCCTCCACCGGGGCGCGAGACACCCCGACGACCTCGACGCCGCAGAGGTCGAGGCGTACCGCGAGGCGTACTACGAGGAGGAAGACGAACTCAAGTCATTCCGCATCCGCGCGCTCGGCGTTCTCGTCCTGCTCTACTTCGGCTTCCTCATGCTGTTTATCGTCTTCGCATCATGACCCGACCCCGACACCTCACCCTCAGACGATTCGGTCTCGGCCTCCTGTTGGCGAGCCTGCTGTCGCTCCTCTCCGACCCGGCGGCCGCGACGCAACGCCGCGGTCGGCCTCGCGGGCGCGTCGGAGGACAACCTCGCGGTCCCGCGGTGGCTCTATCTCGCCACCGGCGGCGCGACCGTCGGGGCCTCCGCGCTCCTCGCCAGTTTCGTCACCGACCGCCGGTTCATCGAGCGCGTCCATCTGTGGCAGACTGGTCCGAAGCGGGCATCTCGGACGGCCTCCTGCGCGCCCTCCGGGTCGCGGGCGGCGTCCTTGGTCTCGCGCTCCTCGCGCTCGTGGTCTATCTCGGGTACACCGGCCCGCAGGTCCCGACCGTCAGCTTCGCCGTTATCGTCGTCTTCGCGGGGCTTCGGGCCGGGTACACGATGTTCTCGTACCTCGTGGCCGACACGTGGCGAGCGCTGAATCCGTGGCGAACCGTCGTCTCGGCGGTTCCGAACGGCTTCGTCTCGTACCCCGAGCGACTCGGCCGCTGGCCCGCAGTGGCGGGGATTCTCGCGCTCGTCTGGGTCGAGACCGCGACCGCCGTCACGACCCGGCCGTCGGTCCTCGCGACCGCGCTCGTCGCCTACTCAGTCGTCACGCTCGCCGGCGCGGTCGTCGTCGGCGTAGACGCGTGGTTCGACAAGGTCGACCCCGTCTCCGTCTTCCTGCACTTCTACGGCCGGGTCGCGCCGGTTCGACTCGACGACGACGGCCTCTCGTTCCGCCTGCCGGGGATGCGACTCGTCACCGACGACGACCTGACCGACCTCGGCGACGTGGCCGTCGCGGTCGTCCTCGTCTGGGAACTCACCTTCAGCGGCTTCGTCACGACCGAGCAGGGCGCGGCGGCCATCCGGTGGCTCGCGGGCGTCGGACTCCCGCCGCTTCTCGTCTACGGACTGCTCTACCTCGGCGGCTTCGGGGTCTTCCTCGGCCTCTACGTCCTCGCCGCGCGGGTGACCGCCCGCCGTATCGACACCTTCGAGACGCCGCTCGACCTCGCGGTCACGTTCGCTCCCTCGTTGCTCGCCATCGCCGCGGGCTACCACCTCGCGCACTACTTCGGCTTCTTCGTCTCGCTGTCGCCGATGCTGGCGGGGGCGCTGTCGTCGCCGCTGTCGTCGCCGGCGAACCCGGTCGTCCTCACGCTTCCCGCGTGGTTCGGCGGCCTGAACGTCGTGTTCGTCCTCGTCGGCCACCTGCTCGCGGTGTGGGTGGCGCACTCGCAGGCCTACCGGACCTTTCCCAGCCGACTGCAGGCCGTCCGGAGTCAGTTCCCCTTCGTCGCCGTGATGATTCTCTACACGGTTCTCAGCCTGTGGCTCATCTCGCTGCCGACCGCGAGTCCGCCGTTCCTCTGATTGTTAACTGAGAACGCTCAATTTATCGAAGTTAAAACATTACAACCCCCCCGTTTCTAACAGGTGAATTATTAAACAGTCCCTGACTACTGCCGAGTATGAGCGAACACGACGAACGCGACCCCGACCCCGGTGACGGGGCGGACGCGTCCACTAACCCGCCCGACGGCGACAGCTGCGGGTGCGACGACGCCTGCGAGGTCGAGGGAGAGTCGGAGTCGGGCGCGGCCGGCTCGACGCAGACCGACTCGTCCGTCGGGGTGTCGGGGGAAGACTCGTCGCCCGCCGCCAGTTCGGCCCGCGCGGAGTTCTCCGTGCCGGACATGGACTGCGCCTCCTGTGCGAACAAGGTCGAATCGAGCGTCCGGAAACTCGACGGCGTCGGCGACATCGACCCGCGGGCGACGACCGGCCGACTCGTCGTCGAGTACGACCCCGAACGGACCACGTCGGACGACATCCGGGGCAACATCGAGGGCGCGGGCTACGCCGTCGAAGACGGCCCCTCGACGCGCGAGGTCTCGTTCACCGTCCCCGACATGGACTGCGCCTCCTGCGCCGGAAAGGTCGAAAACGCCCTCCGCGGTGCACCGGGCGTGCTCTCCTACGAGACGCGCCCGACGACCGGGACCGCGGTCGTCACGCTCGCGGCCGACGCGGACCTCGATTCGGTCGTCTCGGCCATCGAAGCCGCGGGGTACGAGGTCACCGGGACCGACGGCGACGAGGCAGACGCCGACGCCGACGCTGACACCGGTACGGACCGCGAGAGCGTCTGGCGCAGTACGCGCGCGGTGAAAACGTGGATAAGCGGCGGCTTCCTCGCGGCGGGCATCGCCGCCGAGTACCTGTTCGGACTGGAACTCGTCGTCGCCAGTGTCCTCGGCGTCTCGTTCACGGTCGCCGAACTGCTCTACATCTTCGGGGCCGCGCTCGGCGGGCAGGCCATCCTCCGCAACGGCTACTACTCGGCGAAGAACCGCAGTCTCGACATCGACTTCCTGATGTCGGCGGCGATTCTCAGCGCCGTGACCGCGAGTCTCATCTCCGGGCCGACGAGCCTCTACTTCGAGGCCGCGACGCTCGCGTTCCTCTTCAGCGTCTCCGAACTGCTCGAACGCTACTCGATGGACCGCACGCGCGACTCCCTCCGCGAACTGGTGGACCTCTCGCCCGACGAGGCGACGGTCCTCCGCGACGGCGTCGAGACGGTCGTTCCCGTCGAGGAACTCGAACTCGGCGACGTGGTCGCCGTCAAGCCCGGTGAGAAGATTCCCGTCGATGGGACGGTGGTCACCGGCGACAGCGCGGTCAATCAGGCCCCTATCACCGGCGAGTCCGTCCCGGTCGACAAGGCCGAGGGCGACGAGGTGTTCGCGGGCACCGTCAACGAGGCGGGCTACCTCGAAGTCCGCGTCGAGTCCGCCGCGGGCGACGACACCCTCTCGCGCATCGTCTCGATGGTCGAGGACGCCCAGTCCAACAAGACCGAACGCGAGCAGTTCGTCGAGCGCTTCTCGTCGTACTACACCCCCGTCATGGTCGTCGTCGCGGTCGCGGTCGCGGCGATACCGCCCATCGCGTTCGGCCTCGACTGGGTGACGTGGTTCGTCTACGGCATCACCATGCTCGTGCTCGCCTGTCCCTGCGCGTTCGTCATCTCGACGCCCGTCTCGGTCGTCTCGGGCATTACGTCGGCCGCGAAAAACGGCGTGCTCATCAAGGGCGGCACGCACCTCGAAGCGATGGGCTCGGTCGAGGCCATCGCCGTGGACAAGACGGGCACGCTCACGAAGGGCGAACTCACCGTCACCGACGTAGTCCCGCTCAACGGGAACTCCGAAGAGGACGTCCTGCGGTGCGCCCGCGGCCTCGAATCCCGGAGCGAACACCCCATCGGCGAGGCCATCGTCACCCACGCGGAGGGCACGGGCGTCGCCGCCCGCGAGGTCGACGACTTCGAGAGCGTCACCGGCAAGGGCGTCCGCGCCGACCTCGACGGCGTCCCGCACTTCGCCGGCAAGCCCGGTTTTTTCGAGGAACTCGGCTTCGACCTCGAACACGTCCACGTCACCGGGCCCGACGAGGGGCTTTCCGAGGACATCCGACAGCTCTGTGACCGCCACGGCTGTCTCAACCTCGTCGAGGACACGATTCCACGCCTCCAGTCGGAGGGCAAGACGGTCGTCGTCGTCGGCACCGAAGACGACCTCGAAGGCCTCGTCGCCGTCGCCGACGAGGTCCGCCCCGACGCCCGCGAGACGGTCGCGAAGCTCCGCGAGGCCGGCCTCTCGGTCGTCATGCTCACCGGCGACAACGAGGGGACCGCCCGCGCCATCGCCGAGCAGGTCGGCGTCGACGACTTCCGCGCTGGTCTCCTCCCGGAAGACAAGGTCGCCGCCGTCGAGGGACTGCTCGACGAGTACGGCTCGGTCGCCATGGTCGGCGACGGCATCAACGACGCCCCGGCACTCGCCACCGCCACCGTCGGCGTCGCCATGGGCGCGGCCGGAACCGACACTGCTCTCGAAACGGCCGACATCGCCCTCATGGCCGACGACCTCTCGAAGCTCCCGTACCTCTACGAACTCTCTCACCGGGCGAACGGCGTCATCCGGCAGAACATCTGGGCGTCGCTCGCCATCAAGGCCGTCCTCGCGGTCGGCGTGCCCTTCGGTTACGTCTCGGTCGCGCTCGCGGTCCTCGCGGGCGACGCCGGGATGACCATGGGCGTGACGGGCAACGCGATGCGGCTCGCCCGGATTCGCCCGGACGAGTGAGGTCCACGGGGCTCGTCGCCCTCTATTCCCATATTTTCGCTCTCTCGCCGCCCGATTCGCGTATCCGTGTTACTTAGTACCGTGACAACATCAACGCGGCCGCAATTCTTGCCGCATGAGAAACGGCTGACGCGGTTTTACCGACGCCGCGCGTCAGAGGCTGGCATGGAAGACGACGAGCGGACGCCACGCCGAGACGTGACCGACCGACCGACGCGGAGTCAGGAGCCCTGCGACACCGGCCGCACACGGAGACGGTTCATCTGGCTCACCGGGACCGCTGCGATGGCCGGATTGGCCGGCTGTTCCGGCGGCGGTGGCGGCGCGACCGAGACGACGACAGCGACCGCGACCACGACGCAGTCGTCGGGGTCGACCGGGGGCGTCCCCGAGGCGTACGCGACTGCCACCTCACTCGACGGCACCCAGCGCAACCCCGGCAGTCTCTCGTCGCAGGAGGCCGTCTCGTACCAAGACGAGCCGAAAGACGGCAAGCAGTGTTCGACCTGTCGGTACTACATCGAGGACAAAAACGGGGACGGCGTGGGCGCGTGCGCCATCGTCGCGGGCGAAATCGCTCCCGAGGGGTACTGCGTCTCTTACGTCGAATACGAGGGGTAACGCTCCGGACCTCCGTCGCGGTCAGGAGTCGTCGCCCGTCGGCCCGACGGCGCTCTGAATCCGACAGCGGATGGACTCCTCGACGCCGTCGCGCTCGACCGGAATCACCCATTTCTCGCCGCAGCCGAGGACGGTCACCATCTCGCCGTCCTGTCGGTGTTTCACCGAGACGAACACCTCGCCGCGCTCGGGGTCGTAGTCCACGAGTTCGACGAGCACGTCTTCGCCGGCGATGAGGAGGTTCTTCGCGCCGTCTAACTCGGTGACGTAGGACTCGGTGTTCCCGGACGGGTCGGTGACGAACAGCTCGACGACCGGCACGTCCTCGCCGTCGGGGTAGCTCGCGTCGACTTCGAGCCCCCCGTCTTCGAGCCGGATACCGTGTATCTCGACGAGCGACGCCGCGACGCCGAAGCTGTCAGCCACCTGCTGACGGAGGTCCCCCAACGGGATTCGAACCGACTCTCGAATCGTTCCCATGCCAGCCCCTACGAACGGGGGGTGTATGAGCGTGTCCGCTAGTCGTCGCCCCAGAGGGCGTCCGCGAGGCGCGACCCCGACGGGACGGCCTCGCGGAAGGGGACCGAGTCGAACGCGAGCGGCCCGTTGAGCGAGAGGAAGCCGAGTTCCCCCTCGGGCGCGCGGTCGAGGTTGGTCAGGAAAGCCACCTTTCGGACGGCCTCGACGCCCTCGACGGTCGCGTCGGGGTCGACCGACTCGTACAGGGCGGCGTGTTCTCGGACGTGTTCGACGCATCGTTTCGTCGGCGCGAACAGCAACAGCGCGTGGACGCCCGGCCCCTCGCGGCCGAGTTTCGTCCGGATGGCGTGCTCGTCGTCCTTGTAGAAATAGCGCTCCATGCGGCGGTACTGGCGGAGTATCTCGTTCGCGCCGGTGGCGTGGCGGACGGCGGCGTCGGCCTTGAGTTCGATGAGGTAGTCAACCGGTTCGGGCGTCCGCACCCTGACGTACACGTCGGCGACGCCGCGGTTCCCGTAGTGGTCGTACGGCTCTTCGAGGTGAATCTCCACGTCGTCGAAGGCCGCCCGGAAGTGCTCGACCACCCGCGTCGCCAACTCGTCCTCGCGCATCTGTCGGTCGAGACGAGGCGACCGCCGGGGAAATGTCCCGCGGTTCGGCCGGCGGCGACCCGACACATCGGAAAACACATACCGCGGGCGTTCGGTTGGAGAACCGACATATGTCCCTGCCGACCCGCAGACAGGTCCTCCGCGCCGGCGGCGCGTCCCTCGTCGCCGCGCTCGCCGGGTGTTCCGGCGAGGGTTCGAGCTCCAGCTTCGACGAGCCGTCTGGTCCCTCCCCGGATGCGCTCGTCACCGACTACGACCACCTCCAACTCCGCAACGACGCCGAGACCGCCATCTTCCGAAACGCCGCCCGCGACGACGAAGGGGCGGGGTCGTCGTACTTCGACGATTTCCTCGTCACCACCGACGAGGAACGCGGGAACGTCGCGGTCGCGGCTGAACCCGACGGCATCGACGAGGCCCGCGCGTTCATCGACGAGACGGATTTCGACGCGCAGACGCTCGTCATCACCCAGCACCGGCCGAACGCCTGCCACCGCGTGAAACTGCTGTACGTCACGAACCCGCCGGACAGCGCCGTCCACCTCGACTTCTGTTACCCGCTCCGGCCGGCGTCGGTTGAGTGCTCCGTGGACGACCGCCACGTCGTCGCCTCGCTGGTGCGACTGCCCTACTCATCGCAGGACGAGTCGAGCTGGGGACACGGCGGCGGAAGCAGTTGTCACCTCCCACCGTCGCTCCGAACCGAGACGGAGGACGCCTGAGATGCCACGAACGCGACGCGACGTGCTCGCCTCGCTTGCCGGGGTCGGCGTCGCCGGACTCGCGGGCTGTACGGCACTCGACACGAGTGAATCCGAATCCGACGACTCGGAACTCGACGCGGCGGCGCTCCGAGAGGTCAGGGAACTCGGGTCGCCGGCGTTCCCGGCCCGCATTCCGGTCCCCATCGCGGAGTCGTTCCTCGAACTGAACCACGCTCGCGCCCGCGAACTCCTCGACTCCTGCCCCGAGACGATGTCTCCCGAGGAAGTCCCGAACGAGGCGGTCCGAGAAATCTACGCCGAGGCGTACGCGGATGCCGTCGAGGACCTCGAACGGACGACGGCGGACGAGACGCCCTTCGAGTCGCTTCGGGGACTGCGCTACGCCCGCGGGGCCGCGGCGATGGCGAAGGGGACCTACGACGCCGCGGTCGGCGACCTCACCGAGGCCGACGTGCGCGACGAGGCCGAGTCGGTCCGTGCCGACATCGAGTCGTTCCGGCTCGGAACGCGCTACCTCGGGGACGAACCGGACCGGGCGCTCGTCGTGTACGAGGCCGTCGAGAACCTCGTCGCGGCGGCGGTCCGGTATCTCGACAACGCCGACGAGTACGGCCGCTACGCCGACAGCGCCCCGCGGGTCGGCGAACTGCTCGACGCGGTCGAATCCGCGCGGGCGTCGCTCGACGGCGCGCGCCACGTCCGCGACCGCTATCTGGCGTCGATTTCCGACCCGGTGGATTTCACCGACGCGTTCGAATCGACCGCGTCCTCGCTCGCCGGAATCACCGAGGACCGCCGGGCCGAGTACCCCGAGGAGGGAGGGCTCGAAGCCGTCATCGAGGGCGAGGGGTTCGACCCCGAGGCACTCGAATCAACGCCGGCTAAAGACCTGCTGGTGGAGACGTTCGTCGAAGTCGAACGCGGGCTTCAGGACATCCGTGAGGGCCTCCGAAGCGACCGCTTCGCCACCGCGCTCGTGGGCGCTCACACCGCCGAGACGCACCGCCGCGCGTTCGAGGACGCAGTCACGGCAATCAAGCGAGGTCGGTACGAGTCGGTCGAGTCCGCGGCCGCGGTCAGGGACGCGAAACTCGGCGCGCTCGAAGCCCTCGAAGCCGCCCGGTCGGACGGGTCGAACCCGCACCTGACGCGGCGCGCGCTGGTCGATATCGCCCACATGGTCGGCCGCGGGGACGACTACCTCGCCGACGACTACTACGAGGACGGCGACCCTCGGGCCGCGCGAAACGCGCTCGCGCAGTACGCGACCACCGAGTTCGCCGCGCGCGAGACGTCCGACGTGAGCGCGTGGGTGCTCGGAACGCTCGCGGCCGAGCGTGGCGGCGTCGGCCGCTGACGGGCCGGTACTTTCGTTTTCGCCGCGTTCTCGGCCGTCGTCGTCGCGTCCGTGCGCCTGCCTCGCCCGGCCGGGGAAATTACGTGTCGGCGGGCGTACCACTTTCCCACGATGCCTGCCGAACCATTCGTCGTCGTCGGCGGCGACGCCGCCGGACTCTCCGCCGCGAGCAAGTTCGCCCGCGCCGATACCGACCGCGACGTCGTCGTCTTCGAGAAGGGCCGCTGGGTCTCCTACGCCCACTGCGGCACGCCCTACTTCGTCAAGGGTGAGGTCGAGAAGCTCACCGACATGCTCTCGCTGTCGCCCGAGGCGGCCGCCGACCGCGGCATCGACCTCCGGCGCGAACACGAGGTCGTCGCCGTCGACACCGACGAACGGGTCGTCACGGTCGAGGGACCGGACGGGACGTTCGAACAGCCCTACGGCGACCTCCTCGTCGCTACCGGCGCGCGGGCGCTCCGCGAACCGATAGACGGTATCGACCTCGACGGCGCGTTCACGCTCCACGGCCTGGACGACGCGGCGGCGATTCGGTCGTTCCTCACCGACCCGGACGAGGCCTCGGTCGCCGACCTCGGGGGCGGCGGGTTCGTCGACGAGGCGCGCGCGGCCCGCTTCGGCGCGATGGAACCGCCCGAGTCGGTCGCCATCGTCGGCGGCGGCTTCGTCGGCGTCGAGATGGCGGAAGCGTTCACCGCTCACGGCCTCGACGTCCACCTGTTCCAGCGGTCCGGGCACGTCCTCAGCTCGTTCGGCGACGCCGTGGGCGAGCGGGTCGAGGAACATCTCGAAGCCCACGGCGTCACGCTCCACCTCGGCGCGTCGGTGGAGCGACTCCGCGGCGACGACGTGGGCCGGGTCGAGGCCGTCGTCTGCGAGGGCGACGAACTCGCGGTCGACGCGGCGATGGTCGGCATCGGTCTCCGGCCCAACTCGGACCTCGTCGCCGACGCGGTCGACCTCGGCGAGACGGGCGCTATCGCGGTCGACGACTACGGACGGACGAGCGCGGAGCGCGTCTACGCCGCGGGCGACTGCGCCGAAATCGACCACGTCGTCACCGGCGAGCCGACGTGGAACACGCTCGGCCTGCCCGCGAACCGCGCCGGGCGCGCCATCGGCCAGACCGTCGCCGGCGACCCCGAACCCATCGGAACCGTCGCGAACACTTCGGTCGTGAAGGCGTTCGACCTCGAATGCGGCCGCGCCGGCGTGACCGACCTCGACGAGGCGCGCGACGCCGGCTTCGACCCCGTCTCGGAGACCATCACCGCCGGTTCGCGGTCGGGCTACTACCCCGGGTCCGCCGAGACGACCGTCACGCTCGTCGCCGACCGCGACACCGGGCGACTGCTCGGCGGTACCATCGTCGGGGCCGACCGCGCCGCCGTCAGAATCGACACCGTGGCGACCGCGCTCGCCGCCGAGTTGACCGTCGCCGAGGTGGAGCGTCTCGACCTCGGCTACGCGCCGCCGTTCAGCCCCGTCTGGGACCCGATTTTAACCGCGGCGAAGGTCCTCCGCGGCTCGCTATAAGTCGCGAGCGGTTCGAAATTCGAACCGAACAAAACGACTATTATCGATTGTGTGGTAACGATACGCTCACGTGCTGAATATTACTGCAACTGAACGCGGGCGTCTCGAATCCGGGTCGGCAGAGCGGGCGGAACGGTCGAGTGGGGGCGGAACGACCGGCGGAGCCGCAACGGTCGGTGGGGGCGGAACGGCCGGCGGAGCCGCAACGGTCGGCGGAGCCGCAACGGTCGGCGGAGCGATGGAGCGGCCGAGTCCGACGGGGGCGCATCGCCGACCGCCGAGCGGGGCGTGGTGTCGGTGAACGGCCGGGTCGCCGCCGGACTGTTCGTCCTTCTGGGACTCCTCTGGGGGAGTTCGTTCGTGGCTATCGAAGTCGGTCTCGCGTACTTCCCGCCGCTGCACTTCGCGGCGCTTCGGTTCTTCCTTGCGGGCCTTATCGTCCTCGGCTACGCCGCCGTCTCGACCGACTACTGGCGGCCGCACAGCCGGACCGACTGGACGCTCGTCGGCGTCTCCGGCGGTCTCCTCATCGGCGCGCACCACGCGTTTCTCTACCTCGGACAGGAGCACGTCCCCGGCGCGGTGGCGGCCATCGTCATCAGCCTCGGGCCGGTCTTGACTGCGCTGTTCGCGACGGGCATCCTCGGCGACCGCATCTCCGCGCTCGGCGTCCTCGGGTTCGGCTTTGGCTTTCTGGGTGTCGGTCTCGTCGCCCAACCGGATCCGAGCGCGCTCCTCTCCAGCGACGTGGTCGGCGTCGCCATCGTCTTCGTCGCCTCGGCGTGTTTCGCCCTCGGTGCCGTCCTGACGCGTCCCTTCTCCTCGGACATCCCGGCACGGACGCTCCAGGCGTGGGCGATGCTGTTCGGGGCCGCGCTCCTGTCCGTCGCGGGCGTCGCCACCGGCGAGTCGTTCGCAGCTATCCAGTGGTCCGGTGTCGCCGTCGGCTCGCTGCTCTACCTCGCCGTCGTCAGCGGCGCGGGCGCGTTCCTCATCTACTTCGAACTGCTCGGCCGGTTCGGCCCGACGCAGATAAACCTCATCGGCTACGTCGAACCCGTCTCCGCGACGCTCCTCAGTTGGGCCTTCCTCGGCCAACTCATCGACTCTGTGACCGCGCTCGGCTTCGTCTCCATCTTCGCCGGCTTCGCGCTCATCAAGCGCCGGGCGCTCGGCGAGTTGGTCGCGGGTGCGCGCGGTCGGTCTGCGGAGTGAGGTCGGCGTCGCGTCTCGCGTTTCGCCCGCGGAACAACGGACACAAGTAGTCGAGCGAGCGAACACTCACTCACCATGCCCGCCGACTCCGTGCCGCCCGAGCAGAAAGCACAGATTGCGAACGCGGTCCGCGCGGCGCTCGCCACGCACGGCTACGCTCGACTGACGACGAAGAAGGTGGCCGCGGAGAGCGAAAAGAGCGAGGCGGGGCTGTACTACTACTACGACTCGAAAGACGAGATGATCGTCGCGTTCCTCGAAACGTCGGAGGACTACCTCGCGCGGACCCTCGACGAAATCGACGCGGAGGGCCCCGAAGAGCGGCTTCGAGCGGTCTGCGATATCCTCCTCGTCGACGAGGACGACCCGGCCGCCGCCGGCGTCAACATCGCCGTCATGGAACTCCTCTCGCACGCGCCACACAACGAGACGCTCCGCGAACCGCTGCTCAGGATGGAGCGCCACACTCTCGGCGTCATCGCTGACATCCTCCGCGACGGCGTCGAGAAGGGCGTCTTCCGTGAGGTCGACCCCGAGGGAACGGCCGCGTTCGTCCTCTCGGCGACCGACGGCTACACCGGATTCGCCCTCGCGCTCGGGATGGAGGGCGTCGGCGACGACCTCCGGGCGTCGCTGTCGGCGTACATCGACTCGCTGTTAGTCGAGTGAGCGCGGGTTCGGCCCGCTGCTTTCGCCGACCCCCTTCCCGTCCGCACATTTCCGCCGAACCGGCCGCTTGGAGTGGACAAACGTCTGTCGAAGGGTTATGGTACCTTGACTCTCAGAAGTGTTATCCATCGGTCTCCCCTCGATTTGTTCGTAATGGCACACGGCAAAGTTGATTTCTTCAACGACACTGGCGGCTACGGTTTCATCTCTACTGACGACGGCGACCTCGACGACGACGAAGACGTGTTCTTCCACATGGAGGACGTTGGCGGCGACGACCTCACCGAGGGTACTGAGGTCGAGTTCGACATCGAGTCCTCGCCCAAGGGCCCCCGCGCGGCGAACGTCGTCCGGCAGTAACACCGAGACGCGACTGCCGATTATCTCGGCAGACGCCGGCCTCGATTTTTCAGACTATCACGCGCTGAGCCGATGCGCTACGCACCTGCACCTGCACCCGCTCCGCTAACGGGTAGACTGTCACGTCACTCTCGGTCGTACTTGCGGCGCTCAGTGGGCGGACCGCCTCACCGTGATTTTTCCAACGTGATAAGTAAGTGCTCACTCAGTAAATTTATATCACTCCTCGAACGACTCGATTCCATGCCGAGTCCACTCACGAGCCGCGCCCCGCAGAGCCGAGTCGAACCCCGCCAGTCGCCCGCTATTCCCGGGGTTCCCCGATGACGCTCGTCGAAGACGCGACGCTCGGAATCCACATTCTCGCCGGGTTCGCGGCGCTGTTCGCCGGCTTCGGCGCGATAGTCACGAAGAAGGGCGGTCGTCGCCATCGACGGGCGGGACGAATTTACGTCGCGGGGATGACTGTCGTCGCGGTCACGTCGCTCGTACTGTTCGCCCTCGCGCCGACCCAAAGTCGGACGTTCCTCGCGCTCGTCGCGGTGTTCAGCTACTACTTCGTCTTCTCGGGCGACCGCGTCCTCTCGCGGAAGCGCCCGACCGACAGGCCCGAACCCCTCGACTGGGCCGCGGTCGGCCTGCTCACCGCCGCCGGGGTCGGCCTCCTCGCCATGGGCG
>NZ_JPES01000094.1:0-23974 GCF_000730175.1 Haloferax sp. ATB1
TTTCGCCCAGCTCATCCTCGAAGACCTAGCCTGGTCGTTCGGACATCCGCCGCCGAACTTGTCTGAACTGATGTTTCGTAACGCACGCCAACCAGAGAAATCACGCCTCTTACTCAGCGAACGAGTGGCTGAAGCCTTCAAACCGGAGTTTCGATGTTAACCGAACACGGATGATCACCGGACAAAATCTTCGTGTTGATGGAGGGCTTACCCAGTCGGTCCTGTAGGTCTTCGTGTGGCTATCTTGACGGTTTAGCTCAATTTCTGAATCAATGCTACTTAGCAGGTTTTGGGGAGTAGACGCGTAACTGCAGAAGCATTTGCTGAATCCGGTTGACGTATCTCTAGCCATTCGTCGGGGAGGAGGATTCAATGAACTCGATAATCGGATAGGGTAAGATATGATCAGCGCGCTGTGATCCTAAATTTGGGTCGGAGAGCATTTGAACGGCGACAGAAAGCCCCGGCTAAAACAGTCTTTGAGCCCAGAACGTAGGCGTAGCTATCCAATCTGCAGATTCTCAATCGTGACACCCCATCGTAGATACGTCAGCTAATGTGATTTGTGAATATCAAATCGCATTAATGATGATTTGCCATTTTTCTCTCTCCTGTCGAACCACGTCTCTTTGAAGCACGAAAATTACAAGACTAGTTCCGTAATCCATGCCAACAGATATTGGATGTAATTAACATATCTCAAACTCAAGATGGTGTCCCAGTCACTATCCAATAAGTAATGAGGGCAGTTGTCGCTTAGGACCAAGTTTCCGCAGAGTTCGACGACGGCGAGATCAATAATCGCTTTATTGTCATTCCGATCATTGCTACAAGCACAATTGGTACAGCTGTAGTCTCAGCTGCAAATAGGGGATAGCCCTGAGACAGAGAATTATCTACTGGATCTAGTATACCTTCATGTCAGACCTATTCAATCCACACAATCAATACACGAGTGTGAAGAAATCCAATAGTTGAGATAGTATATCGTTGGTGGAGGTACACAATTCCGATAGACTGTACCTGAACGGTTCTTCAGACGCGATTTATACTAATCAGATCATATTCTGCTCTGTGTCTAATGAGATATCTTCGAATCGGTCACTTTGGAATGGAGAAATGTCAACCAAGTCTGTGCTTCCCTTCTCTACGAGGTCAGCCACTATTTTCCCAGTAGCTGGGGCATGCTGAAAACCATGCCCGGAGAACCCAACAGCGTTGATGAAGCCTGGGATCGTCTCTTCAAGGATTGGATTATGATCAGGAGTAACAGCATAGAGGCCAGCCCATCCCTTTTTTAGTTCAGATTCTGGGCCGAAGTGGTTTGCACATTCACTAGCCTGTTCTATGGCAGTCGCAGCCAAGTTATAATCAACTCCCTTTGAATAAGTGTCTGGATGGACATCCTTGTCATGATCTCCAAAATGTCCCCCAACAATTGCGTGGCCATCGCGCTCAGGTCGGAAATACATACCAGTGTCAAGATCGCTCACGAGTGAGTGTAATTCAGACACCGGTTTTTCTGGAACTACTAAAGAGGGTTGACGTCGACGGGGTGCTACCGGGATTGAGATGCCTGCGAGCTCTGCAAAGCGGCGGGCCCATGCCCCTGTCGCATTTACCACGAAGTCTGCTTTTAGGTCATTTTGTCTAGTCTCTACACCACGAATAGTATCTCCCTCTCGGAGAACATTTGTCACCTCAGAATTAGTTCTCACGTCGACACCAATATCTTGGGCTGCTTTTGCATATCCCTGCAAAGCGAGGTAGGGATCTGTAAATCCATCAACCGGGCAGAAAGTAGCCAACCGATATAGATCTGAGTTTAATTCTGGACAGTGCTTTTCAGCTTCTTCAGGGGTTAAGAGTTCACTTGGAACCCCAAGCCTATTTTGCATAGCCACATCTTTCTTGAATTGCGAAGCGGTTTCTTCTTCACGTGCTAGAAGTAGGTAACCAGCTTTCCGATACTGGATATCGACCCCAAATTTCTCTTCAAAACTATCCCAAACGTCTATACTTATTTTAGATAATTTTACATTTGACTCTTCGGAAAACTGCATCCGTACACCACCGTCTGAACGTGGTGTATTACCACTCCGATGCTACCTTTTCCAAGACAGTAACATCAATTCCTTGCTTCTTAAGGTAATATGCGCTGGAGAATCCTATAATTCCACCACCAACTACTACGACATGCATGGTTTGTAAGTATCTACACAGACATATATATTTTTCTTAAAATATATGAATCCATCGTTGTGAAATTTACACATAGAAGTTCGATTCCCGTGATGATAGAAAATGTGACTACTGTTGCAGCAGGTTGTTCTCGTCCCACATGATGAGATGGTGAGCATTTCCTATGTTACTGTTCGTACTGTGATTCTGATTGGGAGTAATCAGCATCAGAGAGACCCATCAAATTTGATATAACCAAAGGTATTTGATGGTAGAACATGAGTGAGTGCTATGGGAAGTGAACCTCGTAGAATAAAATCGATCGAGTTGGGGTGTAGACTCCTTGATGAGCTCAAAAAGCGGGACGGAGCTCGAATTAAAGAACTTGCGAAGGCACTTGATCGCTCTGAGCCGACAATTCACACCTACCTCAACACGTTAAAACAGCAGGGATACGTCGAGAAGGATGGATACGTCTACAAAGTAAGCCTCAAATTCCTCCCGATGGGAGAGTTCGCACGAAATAGAGAGGAGCTCTATCTCGCTGGGAGAGACGAGATCGATTCTCTTGCCGACGAAACCGGGGAGTACGTCCACTTGATCACCGCAAAGAAGGGTAGACAAATAAAACTCTACGAAAGCTACGGTGATGTTGCCGTTGCGACAGCGCACCACACTCGTCAGCGCGAATTTAGACAGTATCTCCACAGGAGTGCGGCGGGAAAGGCAATCTTGGCAGAGTATCCCGCCGACAAAGTAGACCAAATCATCGACGAATATGGTCTTGAAGGTGCGACAGAAAATACGATTACTGACCGGGACGCGCTGCTGAACGAACTTGACAGCATTCGAGAGCGAGGGTACGCTGTTAACGACCAAGAGCTGACGACGGGGCTTCGGTCGGTTGGTGCTTCGATTGTTGACCCCGAGAACCATGTTCGAGCGCGATTAGCATCTCCGCACCACTTGAGCGGTGTAAAGATAAGAAGTTCCACGAGGTTTTCCCCGACCTAGTCCGGCAGCGTTCAAACGTCATTCAGATCAATATTGACACTAAGAACTATTTCTTTTGAGTGACGGCGGCAGAGCGAATATTCTCTTTGTCACCACAGACCAGAACTTGAGATGTCATTATTTTAGACGCTGCGGTCTTCTCAAATAGGCCGACGCCGAAACCGAAAGATCCAGCGTCAACCCCGGTTTTGAGTTCGATACTGGGTGTGTGTTTACTGTTATCCTGTATTTTTCATCCCTGCAGCGATTCCTTTCACTGATACGCGAAGGGCCCGTTCTTCGGGTTCGGAGCGATCACCCTCGTCGAGGAGCTGAATCTGTAATAGATTTAGCGGGTCGACATAGGGATTCCGTCGGTCGAGACTCTCTTGGAGCCATCCAACACCGAGTAACGACTCTTCCTCGGTGGTGTCCTGAACGATGTCTACCGCAGCCTCATACTCGTGGCTGATTTCTCCAAAGCAGCTCTCTTGGAGTTCCGGATTCGCTCGCGCACCTCACAGAGGTTTATCAGCTCAAAATAGTTCGTGAACGCGCGTGCGACGACTAAGGCATCTTCCTCTCCGACGCCATCAAAGAGTCACGTGATGGCGCTCCACTTCCTAGTGTCTTTTTTCTATTATCGATGGAATTCTGTCTCAGCGTTTCGACTGGCTCGCACACATTGTCGATCCCTGGGTAGTGATTACGTCCCCGAGTAAGGGTCCAAACTCACGAACATCCTGTTGGATATCCCTGCGATAGACTCGCATACAACACAGAGGTCGATGAACGGTCAAATAACCACCGACAGACTGTGTGCTATTTCAACGTGAGTTTTCGATCGAATATTACTGTACAGCTATCATCTCTCTGTATCGGTTGCTATCTACGTTTTCGAGCCATGAGGGAACCAGCTGTCATCTACTGGCCAATTTTGCATTGACAATAATGTTAATTAGTGTTGCAATCCAACACATAGATGGAGCAAGCTACAAAACTAGAGCACCCTTGCTCCAATGCGCTTCCCCACACGTGGAAGTCTTGGTCAGTCACTCACCACGTGGCGGACTCGTCCCACCATGCGAAGGGCCACACCCGTGCCCCCTTTCTTCAATGAGAATAGCGCTGCTAGCTCGCTCAGGGGGATTAACCATCTTGACTTCATAACAAAATTGTATGTTGTCATGTTCGTTCGTGCCTATGTCGGTCAGTCATTACGCAAAACGGGGATGAACGCAAAACTGCGGCAGTCAGGTGATGTAGCCGAGTCTTAGCTGTACCAGCGCTGGATCTCGATGGTCTTGTCGGTGTAGAAGTTCACCGCGTCCTCGCCTTGAGCGTGGAGATCGCCGAAGAACGAGCCCTTGCGACCGCCGAAGTGGAAAAAGCCAAGCGGCGCGCAGACGCCGACGTTGATCCCGATGTTCCCCGCATCCACCTCGTAGCGGTATTTTCGTGCTTCATTACCGCGTTCCGTGTACAGCGACGACGCGTTCCCGTACTCGGTGCTGTTGACCATCTCGATAGCCTCGTCGAGATCGTCGGCTTTCGCCAGACACATTACCGGACCGAAAATCTCGGTCTGGGCGATGTCCATATCCGTGGTGACGCCTTCGAGGAGCGTTGGTCCAAGGAAGTAGCCTTCGGGGTAATCGGGATGCTCGAAGTCGCGACCGTCGACGACAAGTTCCGCACCCTCATCGATGGCATCGTCGATCATCTCGAGGACACGGTCGGCGGATTCGTCCGTGATGAGCGGCCCGACGTCTGTCTCTTCGTCAAGGCCGTTTCCGACTGTCAGGTCGTCGATGGCGTCAAGTACCTCGGCACGGAGGTCGTCGTAGACGTCACCGACACCGACGAGGACGTCGTTGGCGAGACAACGCTGGCCGGCGTTCCCGTAGGCCGAGCCGATGATGTTCGGAACAGCTTGGTCGAGTTCGGCGGAGTTGGTGGCGACTGCGTAGTTCTTCGCGCCGCCCTGCGCTTGGACACGCTTGCCGTGTTTGGCGGCAGTCTCGTAGATGTACTGTGCGACGGGCGTACTGCCGACGAAGGACACGCCAGCAATATCGTCGTGCTCGAGCAGTGCGTTGACCGTGTCAGCACCACCGTTGACGAGGTTGACGACACCGTCGGGGAAGTTGACCGCATCGATGGCCTCGAAGATGAGCTGCGAGCTGAGTGGCACCTTTTCGCTTGGCTTGAGGATGAACGGGTTGCCCGTGGCGACGGCGTATGGCAGGAACCAAAGCGGAATCATCGCCGGGAAATTAAACGGAGTGATAGCGGTGAAGACGCCGAGGGGTTGGCGGACCGCATGTTCGTCCATATTGGTGGCGATACCTTCGACATTCCCGCTTCCCTCGCGGAGCATGTTCGGGATGCCGGCGGCGACTTCGACGTTCTCGATACCGCGACGGATCTCGCCACGCGCTTCGGCCAGCGTCTTGCCGTGCTCGCGGGTGAGCGCCTGCGCGATATCTTCTTGACGGTCTTCGAGTTCCTGCTTCAGGTCGAACAGATACTGAACACGCTCGACAGGGGAGGTCGCCCGCCACTCGTCGAAAGCGGCTGCGGCCTTTTCGACGGTCTCGTCGACCGTTTCTGTGTTTGAATACGTGATGTCGACCAGCGTTTCGCCCGTTGCTGGATTAACGACTGGCTGTACGTCATCGCCCTCGGCTGCAACCCACTCGCCGTCGATGTAGTTCCGGACAGAACTTGGGATATCAGCCGCCGCTGGCGACTGCTCTTGCTTACTCGTCATGCAACTAAAACTCAGTAGGGATCCATATAGGTGTTACGCTACCCCAGACGACACCACGTAAACCATCCTGCTGCCGGGGCGTGTACCGTCTGAACGAATTGTTGGTCACTAAAATGGAATGGATTCCCGGGAACCTATGATTTTATACTTGTCCGTTCGTCTGTACTAGTCAGCCGGCTATAAAGCAAGTCGAGCTACACCACGGAGTACATTCAACCATGGAACAACTGATAAATCTAGATAAGAGCGACTATTCAGTAGGAACGTGGGTTACAATCGGTAATCCGACCGTCGCCGAGATAGGTGCATCGCTGGGTCTCAATTTCGTCGTCATTGATACAGAACACTCGACGATGGGGTTAGAGACAGTAGAGAACATGGTCAGAGGAATTGGTGCGACCGGTGACGATACCGCATCCATCGTTCGGGTTCCTGGGAACGATAACGTCCACATCAAGCGCGTTCTCGACATCGGCGTTGATGGAATAATTGTCCCAATGATCGAAACCGCCGATGAAGCTCGCTCGCTCGTCGAAGCAGTCCGGTATCCGCCCGAAGGCATTCGAGGAATTGCATCTGGCCGAGCCTCGGAGTATGGAAGCGACTTCGTGGAATACGTAGAGAACGCCGAGGAGCAAATCGTGACGATCGCGCAGATCGAATCTAAGCGCGGGGTCGAAAACGCCAAAGAGATCGCATCTGTTGATGGAATCGACGCACTTTTTCTCGGACCTGCGGATCTCTCCGGTTCTCTCGGTATCTTCGCACAGTGGGAATCCGAGGTCCTCAACGAACACATCGAACGTGTTGTAGAGGTCAGCGAAGAGGTGGACAAGCCAATTGGGACGCTCATAATCAACCAAGAGGACATTGAAAAGCGCGTTTCTCAAGGCTTCGACTATTTGGCCGTTGGGAAGGATACGGCGCTCCTCGCCAGCGGAACCAAGGAGATGGTTTCCGAGTATGAACGCTCGATCGCGGAAACAGAGCAGTCCTATTCAACGCCAAAGTAACCTCCTTCAATGGAGACTTGAGTCGTACTAGGCTGCAAATTCGGGTTGAACTGGGAACTGTTCAGATACCACCTTACGAACGCGGTTCATTATATTTTCCAGCTGTCCTTCTGAATATTGTGCTGTTCTGCGCGCTAGAAGCCTACCCACCGAGCTTTGTGTCGAACATGGTATCAGCCATAATCTGACAAGCTTGGACGACCAGCTAACTAGATACTGACCGAATTGGCTCCAAGAATTCTGTAGGACGATGTCTAGTCTTTTCGATCAACGAGGGGTGGATTCCCATCATTCATGCTCAACGGATTTGACTATGCCAAATAGAGGCGTGGTCTGTGATTTTTCGTATTTTTGCCCCTAGAAATTACAAACATACAGATGTAATTCTAACCTGTGTCACCACATACCATGGTTAATATATATCAAAGCCTTTGCTGTAAATCACATGGCGTTCTCGGCTACCATCCTAACTTCGATAAGAGTCTACGCGAGGAATTCAGATCACCGGTGGTTATTTATACATCTAGTGTACACATTCATAAGTACCCTATGCCAGCCCAGCGAATGACAGAGATTCCATACTCTGGAATCCGAGAAATTTTCTCGGAGTGCAACCGATTGGAACGGAACGGTGAGGATATCGTCCATCTCGAAATCGGCCGACCCGACTTTGACACACCCTCGCCGATAAAACAAGCTGCAAAAAGCGCGATCGATGAGGGTCACGTCCATTACACGTCGAATTACGGAATTCAACCTCTTCGAGACCGAATCTCGGCAAAGTTTGAGACGGACAGCGGAATCTCGTATGATCCTGAAGACGAGATTATCGTCACCGCTGGCGCGAGCGAGGCGGTCTTCGTCTCGATAATGTCGATGGTTGACCCCGGTACGGAGGTGCTGATCCCCGATCCTTGTTGGACATACGCACCAACCGTCCGTGCTGCCGGGGGAACACCCGTACGGTACCCATTAGATCCCGAAAGCGGATTTCAACCGAACATTGAGGCACTTGATTCGCTAATCAATGACGACACATCCCTGCTCATCCTGAATAGCCCGCACAATCCAACGGGGAGCGTCATCGACGACGATCACTTACGAGCGGTGCGAGATCTCGTGGTCGAGAATGATCTAATCGCTGTCTCGGATGAAATCTACGAGAAGATCATCTACGGAGGAGCCAAACACCGGAGCTTAGCCTCGCTTGACGGCATGTACGAGCGGACGATTACGATCAACGGTGTCTCGAAAGCCTACTCTATGACCGGCTGGCGGGTCGGCTATCTCGGCGCACCGAAGGAACTGGCTGACGAAATTCTCCGCATGAGACAGTACACGACGACGTGTGCACCTTCGATTTCTCAGTACGCCGCACTAAGAGCATTAGAAGGTGATCTCTTCGAGCCGTTAGTTGAAGCGTTTGCCGACCGACGAGCGTTGGTCTGCGAACGGATCGAAGACGTTCCAGGGATGACTGCACCAACTCCTGAGGGCGCAATTTACGTGTACCCGACCGTCCCGGAACCAAGCACAGACGGACGCGAGTTCGTCTGGTCGCTCTTACATGACACCGGTGTTGCGCTCGTCCCGGGCGACGTTTTCGGATCGAACTCGAGCCGCGTTCGAATCGCGTATTCGAACTCCCTCGACAGGATAAATACGGCGTTCGACCGAATCGAGGCGTGGGTTGAGAACCAATAATACGGACAGGTCATCTAACGCGTCGAGAATGTCGGGCCACGAAATCCAACACAGTTGCCGGTGTCACGACCCACACGACTGATGAATGCTCATAGCGCCCCTCGTTTTCAAACTGTAGCTGTGTCTGCTTCCCCTGTGGCATAGGAATTTAGCGACTCCCACAGGTTACCAAACATTATTATATCAGAACACCACATGGTCAAGTGATGCAAATTCTCATCACCGGTGCTAACGGTACTGTCGGGAGCGCCATTCTCTCTGAACTGGGGGATCGCGAGGAGTACGAATTCACGTGCCTTGACGTCGAAGATCATCCTGAACGAGAAACAGTCGTCGCCGACATTACCAACCTTGACGAGATTCGGCCACATTTTGAAGGCCAAGACGCCGTTATCCACCTCGCGGCCGCCGCGGAGCTTAGTGTGCCGTGGGATTCGGTTGAAGAATTGAATATCAGAGGGACGTATAATGTGATGCAGGCCGCGGCTGAGGCCGAGGTTGAAAACTTCATCTACGCGTCCTCTATTCATACTATTGGAATGTACGAGATTGAGCTCTCGCCTGAGCTCTACAGTCTCAACCACGACCTTTCGATCACACATGAAGACCAGGTTCGTCCTGACTCATTCTACGGCGTTTCGAAGGTGCTCGGGGAAGCGCTCGGGCGGCAATTCGTCGAAAGCCAAGCGAACCCTCTCGGGGCACTCCACCCCGTGTACGAGACGAATCTCCGTGACTACCCGACTCGTTTTTACTCCCTTCGTATTCTGACTGTCCTGGGCGAACAGTACGACCATCCGTATGGGCTGGCCGAAACTGGAGTTGACGAGGATTGGTGGGAACGCGATAGTGACGAATATGACCTGATGGTTGACCGGATGAAATGCACCTGGTTCTCGCACCGTGACCTCGGACAGATGATCGACCTTTGCCTACAGGATGAGTCGGTAGAGTTTGATATCTTCTGGGGCGTCAGCGATAATGAGGCAACGTTGGGTCGATCTTGAACACAACCGCGAAGTCCTCGGGTACGAACCGAAAGATAACGGTGCCGAGTGGGACGCACCACCAGAATAGCACCATCAATTTCCTGAACACGTACTTTTTTATTATAGAGCAATAACTACGATGTATGCCAGACTCGGGAGAGTTAGAGATATTTCGCCATTCGCTCAAAAGTATCGTTGAAGAGATGGGAGTGACGCTGCAACGAACAGCTTACTCGACTAACATCAAAATTCGTCGTGACCACACCTGCGCGTTGTTTGATTCGCAGCTCCGCCACATCTCTCAGCACGATATCGCACCGCAGCACATCGGTTCGCTTGTTTCGGTTGTGCCGAAGAACATTCCCGATTGGGAAGACGAGCTTTCACCGGGAGATGGTATCTTGATCAACGATCCGTACAAGGGTGCAGTTCATCTGCCGGACGTGATGTTGATTTCGCCACTCTTTCATGACGACGAAATTATCGGTTATGCCGCGAACTCGGCGCACCATGTCGACATCGGTGGTGGAACACCCGGTGGTATCCCGAACGACAACACCGAACTCTACGGTGAAGGGATAGTCATTCCAGGTGTCCACGCGGTGAACGACTGGGAATACGACGAGAACGTACTCTCGTTCATCCTCCGGAACGTCCGCGAACCGAAGATGCGTCGCGGTGATTATCAGGCGCAACTCGGGGCGAATCGTATCGGTGAAAAACGCTTCCGCGATCTTCATGACACCTACGGACGGGAACAGACGAACGAGTACCTAGACGAATTGCTTGACTACACGGAGCGCCGCGTCCGCGCAGCTATCGAGGAATTGCCGAATGGAACGTTCTCAGCATCTGATAAGATGGACGGCGACGGGATCGTCGACGAATCTGTTGAGCTTTCGTTGACGATAACAATCGAGGACGACGAGATGACTGTGGACTTCACCGGGACGGCCAAACAGAATCAAGGGCCACTCAACTGCACTCCTGCGATGGCGTTCGCAGGCGTCATGTCCGTCGCCATGGCATTCATCGGCGAGGATCTACCGAAAAATGACGGATTCTACCGTCCATTCGAGGTTATAACTCCCGAAGGAACCATGGTTAATCCGACTCACAACCGTCCTGTAGCAGCCGGCTGGGAGATCGCAATGCGTGCAGCGGACTTGATGACTAAGGCTATGGGTGAGCCAGTTCCGAAGGAAACGATCGGTGCCACGAAAGGTATCGTCTGTAACACGGCATTTGGTGGTCGTGACCCACGAGATGACGAAGACTACGTGTACTACGAGACGGTCGCCGGGGGTTACGGCGGTCGGTACGAAAAAGATGGGATGGACGCGGTGCAGACTCACTTCCAGAACACGGCCAATAGCCCAATCGAAGAACTCGAAAAGGAACTCCCGGTCTACGTCCGGAAGTACGAACTCATCCAGGACTCGGAAGGTGCTGGTCGCCAACGGGGTGGACTCGGCGTTCGACGCGATCTCGAGTTCTATGACCACGAGGCATCGTTCTCACTCCTTACGGAGCGGACGAAGTCGTCACCATGGGGCGTGTTCGACGGCCATTCGGCTCGTCCAGCGCGGTTCTACCGAAACCCGGATGCTGACGACGCTGAATCCCTACCGTCAAAATCAACGACAAAACTCGAACCCAATGATATCGTGAGTGTTCAGACTCCTGGTGGTGGCGGCTACGGCGACCCACTAGAACGCGATCCGGACGCGGTACTCAAAGACGTTCAAAATGACAAAGTCTCGGAAGAAAAAGCTCGAACCGAATATGGAGTTATCATCACGCAGAACGGCGTCGACTACGACGCGACCGAAGACCAACGAGCAGAATTGGGGGAAGGAGTTCCGGCAGAAGGAGGTGACAAAGAATGACCATTCGAATCGGTGTTGACACGGGTGGCACGTTCACAGACGTCGTCCTCTACGACGACGAAACTGGTGAGATACACACGACAAAGACGCCATCAACGCCGTCCGAATTCGACCAAGGTGTCCTCAACGGTATCGACAAGATCTTGGAGGAGACGGGGTCAGAAGCAACACGAACCTCTTATCTCAGCCACGGGACGACTGTTGGGACGAACGCTGTCCTCGAAAGCGAGATCCCTGACCTCGGTCTGATCACGAATAGCGGTCTTCGCGACGTGCTCGAAATCGGAGACCAGACGCGGCCGGAGCTGTACAACCTGCAGGCGGATAAGCCGCCACAGCTTGTGCCTCGCAAACATCGCTTCGGTGTTCCGGGGCGTCTCGACTCGAACGGTAACGTCGTGGACAAACTCAACGAGGGTGCCGTTCGAGAAGCTGTCGTGAAGCTCGAGGACGCAGGCGTCGATTCTATCGTTGTCTCGATGCTGTTCTCATATCTAAACGATGAACACGAACAGCGTATCGGCGAAATCATCGAAGCCGAGACGGACCTCGATTATGCGCTCTCTTCGGCGGTGTACCCTGAAACCCGTGAGTACGACCGCACCGTCACGACTGTGTTGAACGAAGCGGTGAAAGTCACCATCCAAGACTACCTTGGACGGTTAGATGCCGGCATCGAAGAGCGAGGTATCGACGTTCCGCTGAACGTAATGCACTCTGGTGGTGGTATTTTTGGAACGGAACAGGCAACCGATTTTGCGCTCCGCACAGTGCTGTCTGGTCCGGCTGCAGGTGCAGTTGCCTGCCGAGACGTAAGCACGTCGGAGGGGTTCTCTAACGCCATTGGCCTCGACATGGGCGGAACCAGTTCCGACGTGAGCATCGTCGAAGACGGCTCTATCGTCCGGTCGACAGAAGGAGAAATTAATAATCTCCCGATCAACACACCGCTTGTTGATATTAATACGGTCGGCGCAGGCGGCGGGAGTATCGCGTGGATCGACAACGGTGGTGGACTCCGAGTCGGGCCGAAATCCGCCGGTGCCGATCCCGGCCCGATCTGTTATGGGCGTGGCGGTACCGAACCGACAGTAACTGATGCCAACCTCATACTCGGTCGCATCGACCCGGACGTGTTCCTCGACGGAGATATGCAGCCTGCAATGGATCGCGCCCGCACTCTCTTCCAAGAAAAGATAGCCGAACCGCTCGGTCTGTCCCCCGAAGAGGCTGCAATGAACGTTCTTCAGGTGGCGAACGCCAAGATGGCCCGCGAAATCCGTCGGGTAACCATCGAGCGGGGACGCGACCCCGCTGACTACACCCTCGTTCCGTTCGGCGGTGCTGGCCCGCTGCAGGCACCTTCTGTGGCGCAGAACATGGATATGGACTCACTTCTGCTCCCTCGAACGCCCGGTGTGCTGTCCGCGCGAGGTCTGCTCTTGGCTGATGTCCGGATGGACGAGTCCCAAGCATATACCGGTAGTGAGATCGATCACGAAACGGTTCGCGAAGAGTTCGACTCGCTCGAATCGGAACTCCTGTCTCGGTTCGCTGGCCAAGGATTCGAAGAGAACGAGGTTGACTTGGGTCACCAACTCGACCTGCGATATTCCGGCCAAGCGTACGAACTCACCGTTCCGCTTCCGGGCGAGTCTTACAGCCCGGAGAACCTTGAACAGGGAATCGAGCAGTTCCACGAACTGCACCGCGAGCTCTACGGGTACGCGATGCCCGACGAACCGATTGACCTCGTCACACTTCGGTTAGCGGGAACTGTCTCGACTAAGCGAATTACTGATGATGTGACGATAACGGACGGCGAGACTGTCAAGTCATCCCGCGAGGTGTACTTCGACGGTCCCGGGTTCGTCAAGACCCCCATCGTCGACCGTGCGACCCTCCCAATTGGTGACACAGTCGAAGGCCCTGCGATCATCGAGGAGTCTGGTTGTACCTCGATTCTTCCACCAGAGACGAGTGCAACCGTCTCCGAACGTGGTAACCTCTTGATAGAGCTGTAACCAGTCCATTCGTTTCTCTGAGTCTTTTTCTTCTTAGTCGCTGTCGAGACACTCTGCACAATCTCTATTTAAATTCGAGTCTCGACATGCCTTTACACGAGTGGTAATCGACGATGCTCGGATGGCAAGAAATCGATGGGTGTGCTCTTCGGAAGCAGGTTGTTAGCCAAGTAGAGCTGTCGCTGTGAAAGCGTAGCGGGCAAGGCTGACGCGGACGCGTCGCCCGAACGCAGTGTTTCGATTTGAATCTGAGGAGGCGAGTGCCGCGAGGGCCTCCAGTACCCACACTGCCAGTCTGAGTTAGTGTACAAACACGGAAGCTATCAAGCGCACCAACGGTATTTCTGTACGGGTTGCGACCACACGTTCAACGACAAGGCTGGCACGGTCTTTGCGCACGCGAAGATCAGGCTCGACAAGCTCTTGTTCGCGTTCTACTCGTTCCCGGTTCAACCGAGTATTCGCCAGTTAGACGCTGAACTCGACGTTTCGTATCGGTCGATTCACCGGTGCGTCGAGCTTCACCAGGACACTCGACGCGTCAGTCATGAACGTACGAGGGGGACAAACCACCAGCATTCGCGTTCGTAGATCACGGCAGCGCTCAGCGATATGTTGTACCGGAGAAATCTGCCGATGAAGCGACCGTTCGACACCACCTCGACAACCTCGAGAAGGAGTCGGTGACTGTCGATACTGACGGGTTTCAGGGCTACGACCCACTTGACGATGATGAGCACTTTCACTGAGAACCAGTAATCCACGACGACGGTGAGTCCGTTGATGGAGACGCACACGTGAACGCATTCGAGAGCCACGCTGAGGCGTCTCAAAAGACCAACGGACAGAATATCTCGGGCCGCTCCAACTTCGGAGACGAATTCCCCTCAAGCCGGGTCAAGAAACACTAACAGAGATTGTCCGAGAAATTCTCTGACTCACCAACAATGTACTCCACAAGAACGAGATGTGGACAGGCAACTGTGTGAATTGAAGAGCGAAAGTTCGGTGCGGGCGGGATACAGGTTCGGTTACAACTCGAAGAAAGGATACTGGACGGAACTAGAGTAATTATTCGCGGGGATGTTCTGGGTCGTTTAAAAATATGAGTTCGACAAATCCTACATGAACTCGCTGATACTGAAGAAATACTCAGTAATCATAATAACCGTGAGCACACCGAACATCAGCAGCGTCGCAATCGCCGCGAGTGTTGCCGGGGCAGTGTTGTAGAACAGGCTGAACAGAACCAACGGGAGTGTCTTAATGTCTGCGCTAGAGAGGAACAGCGAGACGATGTACTGGTTGAACGAGAGGATAAACGCGAAGACGAATCCACTCATCACACCAGGTTGGATGAGTGGAAGCGTAATGCGGATATACGACTCAAGTTCGGTGGCACCGAGGTTCTGCGCTGCCTCCTCAAGTGAGTGGTCGTAGTTCTGGAGACTGGCTCCGACCGTACGGATTGGGTATGGGATCGTAAACAGAATGTGTCCCATAAGCAGCGTCCAGAACGAGAGTGTGATAGATACCCCGAGTACTGCTTCGACTTGGTTGATGAACAACAGTAATGAGATACCGATAACAATCCATGGGTAGATGAGCGGCGAGATGAGGAACGTTTCGAGAGTCGTCTGGTACTTGAAGTCGTAGCGGACAATCGCAAACGCTGCGAGAGAACCTAGAACCGTCGAACAGATGCCAGTTACGACCGCGAGCTTGACACTCGAGAACAATGCGGTATCGATATCAAGATAACTCAGGTCACTTATCAGGTTAGCATAGTGCTGAATGGTAAACTGTTGGGGTGGCCACGTTGCGTACGCTGATTCGCCGAAGGAAATAATCACGACGATGACTAGCGGGGCAAGCAGAAAGATGATAGTGGCCCAGATGAGTGCCTCGAAGCCGAGGCTCGCGATACGGGAGAGTATCCAGTCGAACCGTCCTCTATTGTTAGTCTCTTTCGACATGTTAGGAACCCCCCACGCTGTCCATCCGCTTTAGTGTCCGCTGGTAGCCGACAATGATGAGTAGCGCGATGGCGACGAGAACGATCGATAGTGCGCTTGCGAACGGCCAGTTGCTCGTGCTCGTAAACGTGTTCGTGATGACGATTGGAAGTACCTTCACTCCACCGCCGAGCATCGCGGGTGTCACGTAGGAGGCCAACGAGACGACGAAGGTGATGAGGACCCCTGCACTAATACCCGGAAGTGCGAGCGGAAATAGTATCTTCGCGAAGATTGTGAGCCGGTTCGCACCCAAGTTGAGTGCGGCTTCCTCGTACTCACGGGGAATCGTGTGCATCACATTGATAATCGGGAACACCATGAACGGAAGCATTACGTGCGAGAGTCCAATGATGATGCCGACCTCGTTGAAGAGGAGCTTTGGCGCAGTGTCACCGGAGACTAGACCGATCGCTTCTAGCATCGTGATGACGACTCCCGATTTGTTGAGCAAGATGTACCATCCGAACGAGCGGACCACCAAGTCGATAGTGAGCGGCGCGAGCGTAGAGATGATGATGACTTTTCCGACCCATCCGCCTTTCCGAACCGCAGCGTACGCGAGTGGAAATCCGAGTGCAAAGTCGATCACCGTGACGATAGTAGCGAGTTTGATCGTCCGGAAGATGATGCTTTGGTAGAGTGGTGTTTCGAAGACTTCGAGGTAGTTAGCCAGCGTGAGACCGTTCTGTATGACACCTTGGTCGAACGGATTGAGGCTGAAGCTGATGAGAATGAACGTCGGAAATACCATCAACGCCAGAACGATGAACACAGTCGGGGCGAGAAGCGAGTACTTCCCCAACCGTGTTTTCTTGTATCTCCGTACGACACTCGACAGTTGCTCATTCATCCGAGCGAACGGTGTTTCTTCTTCTTGTTTCGTAGCCATTTTTCTCACCAGTTTTACGCACGCGCTATCCGCGTGTCCTCTTTGCTCCACGCAAGCACCACGTCGTCGTCAGTATCGTAAAGGACCGAAGAGTGCTGGTTCGAGTCGTCAACGATGAGCGTCTGCCCATTTGCCTCGACGAAGTACCGAACCGTCGAACCCAAGAACAATCGACGAATGATTGTTCCCTCAAACGTGTTTAGTGAGTCGTCGTAGAAGTCAGCGGAACGGACGTCGATCTTTTCCGGGCGAACAAACACAGCGCCACCGGAGGTGGCAGTTGAATCCGCGTTCACGGTGATTTCCGTATTCTCGGTGAAGAAGCGAACCTCACCATTTTGCGTTTCGAGATCACCTTCGAGGAAATTCGTATCGCCGATGAACTCGGCGACGAACTCTGTCGCTGGCTCCTCGTAGATTTCCATCGGGGGTGCGATCTGTTCAATTTGCCCTTCGTTCATGACTGCGATCCGATCCGCCATGGTGAGTGCCTCTTCTTGATTGTGTGTCACGTAGAGCGTAGGAATGTCGAGTTCGGACTGGAGTTCAGTTAACTCGACTTCCAGTTGGTCCCGAAGTTTTTTGTCGAGCGCACCGAGTGGCTCGTCCATAAGTAACACTTCAGGCTTAATCGCTAGTGAACGTGCTGTCGCAACACGCTGTTGCTGGCCGCCGGAGAGGTTCGCCGGTTCACGATCTCTGAACCCGCTGAGGTCGACCATTTCCAACACCTCCGAGATTCGTCGGTCTATTTTGCTCTTGTCGAACCCTTTTTGCTTGAGACCGAACTCGATGTTCTCTTCGACGGTCATGTGCGGGAACAGGGCGTAATTCTGGAACACCATCCCCGTGTCACGCTTGTGCGGCGGAACGTAGGTCACGTCCCTGTTTGCAAGGATAATATTCCCACGCGTTGGCTGCTCGAACCCAGCGAGCATGCGCAACGTCGTTGTTTTCCCCGATCCCGATGGCCCAAGGAGTGCGAGTAATTCTCCGTCTTCTACCTCAAACGAGACGTCATCTACCGCCGTAACGTCACCAAATTGCTTCGTGACGTTATCGTAGCGAATGGCAACGTCTCTCTTGTCACGTTCTGCCATACCTTACCCTAAACGCCAAGGGTAAAGTAATTTTTGTTAGCCAGAGAAGATCTGGTTCCAACGCTTCGCCCAATCGGATCGATTATTCCACACGTATTCGAAGTCTGGGTACGATAGCTGGTCAAACTCGTCGGGGGTGATTGCGCCGAACTCTTCCGCTTCCGGTGCGAGGGATGCCTTCGTGTTGGTGACCCCCGCCCCCATCTCAGCTGACACTTTCTCTTGGAACCACGGTGAAAGTGCCTCGTTGGCGTACACGAGTGCAGCCTCCTTGTTCTCTGAGTTCCGTGACACTGAAATCGTCTCAGCGAACGCGCAAGTTGTCGGTTCGAGGCGGAACAGTGGCTCGATAGGAGCACCACTCTTCCACATCTCGTACACCAAGAAGTCAGTGTACAGATTGACGGTGTCGACGTTCCCGCTGGCGAGCTGTTGGTTTGCCGAAGAAACACCCTGAATGATCGTGGAGACTTTGGGCTTAAGATTCTCTTCTAGCCACTGGAAACCAGGTTCGACATCCAACTGTGAGTCGAACGGCTCCCCGGTCGCAACGGCTGAAGCCATTAGGAGTAGGTTCGGACCGTTGGACCACGAGAATGGAGTAAGTGCCGTCGCACTAGAATCGGTTGCAACGCTCGAGTGTGAGGATGGTGTACTGTCCCATTGGTTGGAGTTTATCACGGGCACGAATGCACCCACTTCCCAGGAGACGCCATCGCTACCGTAATGGACGAACTTCTCGTCGATGTCTGAGAGGTTCGTGACAATGTCAGTATGGTCACTCAGCGGTTCGAGCCACTCGTTTCGGGATGCTTTATCCACGCCGATGACGTCGAGATTAAACACGTCCGGTGGACTGTCCTCATTGGCTTGGAGTTTTGTGAGCTGTGACGTTGTCGCTCCCGTCTCGGTGTTGATCTTTAGGTTGTATTTCTCTTCGACATGAGGGATGAGGTACTTCTTGTGGACGGTGGCTAGTGAACCGACGTTTAGCATCACATCGATCTCTTTGCCTCCAAAGTCGAGATCACCACTTTCAGTCGTATTGGTTCCCGTTTCGTCGGTACCGGCTGCTGTGGTCTCTTCCGTTTCCGAGGATGTGTCGGTGCCGCCAGTTAGACAGCCTGCAAGTCCGGTGAGGCCGATAGCTGTTGCGCTTCCCGTCTTCAGGAAGGTTCGACGCTTCTGTTTCTTGGAGTGTAGACTATTGTCTGTCATTGCCAAGCATATGTGATGTCATCGGGAGGTACTAAATAAGTTTTCATTCTTTTCATGACATTTCATATGGGAATATCTCTGATCCTCTGCTACCATGGGGTGAGAGGACACGAGCTCGCTATACTTAGATGACATAGATTCGACAATGCATCCGTGAGGTGAGAACAATACAGAAAAACGATTGTCTCGATCGAACCTGTACTCCAGAGCTCGACGTGCACGCCGAACACTAGATACCGTGGAATGAGGATCATTTTAGTTCTCAGTTTGGAACTATCAAAGCTAATTTGGATACAGCTGACGGGGGTAATTGGTTGGAATTTCATTGAGGTCAGTTATCGTGCAGATTCCCCAATCCTGAGTGAAGACAAGCCCCTAGTGAAATCAGCTATTGTGCGAAGGTGAGATGATGAGTCAGGAATTGCTAGCAGTCAATAATAATGCCGCGACAGGAACAGATTTGTAATTATCAATTTAGTATCGTGGAGAACTCACCTTGTGGGTTCTACTAAGCTCTAGCCCTATTTCCATACCGTAGACGCGTTTTCAGGGCAGCGACCATCCCTTACGATACTGAACCCACTTCGGATAACTACCCACCGATACTCAAAAGAGTTACAACCATATTTTTGTAATATTTGTGTTTGTGATGTGCTATCTTCCTTTAAGATACCTGTTCACAAGCCACATTGAGTTTGATAAATACTAATTCATTATAGTGTATCGCTGTCTGCGTAGTGGTCTTTTAATCATCAGTATCTTAACTGATTCCGGTAAATCTATGTCAGTCCCCGTCATCCGGTAGGTTGTTATGAAGGTGCTTGTCACTGTCAAGGAGGTGGCAGAGGTCGAAGACGAGTTCGAAATCAACGGACTCAGAATTGACGACCGCTATCTCGAATATGATCTCAATGAGTGGGACAACTATGCGATCGAAGAGGGCGTTCAACTCAAAGAAGAAAGCGACGATGATGTCGAAGTCGTAGTAGCCACTCTCGGTCCCGAACGTAGCGAAGAGACGATTCGTATGGCCCTTGCGAAGGGCGCTGACCGCGCAATTCGTGTTTGGGACCCCGCGCTCGACGACTGTTCGTTCATCAACCACAACACTGTGAGTGAAATCCTCGCAGCCGTCGTCGAGGACGAGAATCCCGACCTTGTCCTCACCGGTGTTCAGGCTAGTGACGACGCCAACGGTGCTACTGGGGTTGCGCTCGCTGACCGGCTTGGAACGAGCTGGGCAGCCGTCGTTAACGACCTTTCGTTTAGTAGTTCGGGTAGTCCAGTATCTATCCGCCGCGAGTTAGAAGGTGGCGTTGAGGAACTCACTAGCGTCGAGCTCCCGGCTGTGCTCACCATTCAAACAGGGATTAACGAACCGCGATACGCGAGCTTACGGGGAATCCGGCAGGCCCAAAGCAAAGAGATCGCTTCCAAAACGCTCGCCGACTATGGTCTCGATGAGAACGTCCTCGAAACTAGTCTCACACGGACCGACATGTACAAACCAGAAACTGAAAGTGACGCAACTATCTTCGAAGGAGATGCAACAGAAACCGCTGGCCAACTTGCGACCCTACTCAATGAAAAGGGGGTGAACGCCCAATGAGCGACGTGCTCGCCGTTGCCGAACACCGTCGCGGCGACCTCCGTGATGTATCCTTTGAACTCATTACTGCAGGTCGAGACCTCGCTGAGAAGACTGGTGGTGACCTTCACCTTGCGGTAATCGGTGGTCCCACTGGAACGTTCGCTGAACAACTAAACCGTGAGGGCGTCGACACCATCATCACTATCGAGTACGGTGAGGAGTTCAATCATGATGTGTACACGCAGATTACCGAGCAACTCTACGCTGACCTCGAACCGGCAATCCTGCTCCTCCCGAATACCGTCAACGGCCTCGACTACGCACCCGCTGTCGCGAATTCATTGGGGATCGACCTCATTCCTGACGCGGTTGGACTCGATTACGAGGACGATACGCTCACCGCTACCCGCGAGATGTATGGCTCGAAGGTCGAAACCACGGTCGAGACTGAGGCACCTCACGTCGCGGTTTCCATCCGCGACGCCGAGTGGTCCACCACCGATAAACCCGGTGACGCCGAGATAACGTCGTTTGAGGCCGATATAGACGAGTCGGCCATTCGCTCGACCGTTACTGGCTTTGAAGAAGTCGCCGGCGGCGATGTAGACATCTCCGAATCCGACTTCCTCGTCTCTGTTGGTCGTGGTATAGAAGACGAGGAGAACTTGGAGCTCATCTTCGACCTCGCAGACGCGATGGACGCGACTGTCTCGTCGTCTCGCCCAATTGTCGACAACGGTTGGCTGCCGAAGAACCGGCAGGTCGGCCAATCTGGGAAGGTTGTCACCCCCGATGTCTATCTTGCCATCGGTATTTCAGGTGCAGTCCAGCACGTCGCAGGCATGAAGGCTCGGAGACTATCGTCGCCATCAACAACGACCCCAACGCCCCTATCTTCGACATCGCCGACTATGGAATCGTCGGTGACCTCTTCGAGATCGTCCCGCAACTTACTGAGCAACTGGAGTCCTAACAGTCAAACCGGGAAGGTGAATCCAGCAGGATAGTTCACCTCTTTAGTCACGTAGAGCAAATACCAGTCACTATAACACACCAAAATCAAACATGTATCTGTCACCCATGACCACTACGATGCCGTTATCGGCAGTCACACGAGACACCTTTTGGACTATCAGTCCAGTTGGCGAGGCCGCGTTCTATTATCTCGCGACGGTCGCAATTCTCGTCTTCCTTTACGGAGTGTATGACCGCTTCGCTCGATACGCTCGCGGGACTGAAGATGCGTTCGACCGTCTGAACGACCTGCCAAGCCGGATTGTTCGCGCCACCGCGGCTGTCTTTTCGAACAGAAAGCAGTTCGATCGGGATCACTACGCTGGTGTAATGCACTCATTCATTTTCTGGGGCTTTCTGACGCTTCTCATCGGAACGACCATCCTTGCCATTGATATGGACATCTGGACGAAATTGCTCGCTCAGGAGTCCTTCTTCGTCGGGGATTTCTACCTCGTGTACTCGTTCGTGATGGACGCATTAGGATTGCTGTTCGTCGTCGGTCTCGGAATGGCACTCTATCGACGCTACGTAGTCCGTAGTGACCGCCTCTGGGGGAAACACACCGGCTTTGAGGACGATATCTTCATCTGGACACTCTTGGTGCTCGGCGTCGGCGGCTACCTCACTGAAGGATTGCGCATCGTCGGCACCGAGTTCCCCGGGTTCGAAACCGTCAGCTTTGTCGGCTACTTCGTCGCTCTCGTTCTCCATGAGAGTGGTGTTAGTGCTGGCCTCGCCGAGTCACTTTACTGGTGGATGTGGTGGTCCCACGCGATCATCGCGCTTGGGTTCGTCGCGTACATCCCCTACGCAAAGCCCTTCCACATGATCTCCTCGTACGCCAACCTTGTCACCGCTGACGAGAAGGCGGGGAAGCGGCTACCAGGTGTGCCAGCGGACGCCAGTCCCGACGAAATCGGTTACACATCAGTCGAGGACTTCTCGTGGAAACAAGTCCTCGACATGGACGCCTGTACGAAATGCGGACGTTGTACCGACGCCTGCCCGGCAAAGGCCTCGGGTCGTAACCTTGACCCGCGAGACGTCATCCTCGACCTGAAGACCTACCGTGAGGATATCGACGCTGGTCAGACTGAATCGGTTGATATTGTCGCGGACGGTGGCACCTCCGTCGTCGACGCCGAGTCGATGGAGTCCTGTATGGCCTGTATGTCCTGTATGGATGCTTGTCCGGTCGATATCGAACATCTAAGCCACTTCACCGAGATGAACCGTCGGCTCACCGAGACGGGCCAACAGCAGGAACCCGTACAGGAGGCGATGATGAATATCTTCCAGAACGGCAACGCTTCGGCGACCCACAGCGCAAGCGGCCCGACTGGACCGACGACCTCGACTTCGAGGTGCCCGACGCCCGCGACGAATCGGTCGAGTTCCTCTGGTACGTCGGCGACTACCCCTCCTACGACGAGCGCAACCGCGCCGTCGCCCGCTCGCTGGCCCGTATCCTCGAGGAAGCGGGCGTCTCCTACGGCATCCTCTACGAGGACGAACAGCACGACGGCAACGACGTGCGCCGCGTCGGCGAGGAGGGTCTCTACGAGATGCTCGTCGAGGACAACGTCGCCGCCATGGCCGACTGCGAGTTCGACAAAATCGTCTGCACCGACCCCCACTCGTACAACACGTTCAAAAACGAGTACCCGGAGATGGACGACTCGTTCGACTACCCGGTGTACCACTACACCCAACTGGTCGAGCGCCTCGTCGGCGACGACCGCCTCGGCCTCGCTGGTGACGAACTCGCCGCCCAGACCGTGACGTACCACGACCCGTGTCACCTCGGACGCTACAACGGCGAGTACGAAGCGCCCCGCGAAGTCATCCGTGCGACCGGCGTCGAACTCGCCGAGATGCCGCGCAACCGCGACCAGTCGTTCTGCTGCGGCGGCGGCGGCGGCGGCCTCTGGATGGACCACGAAGAGGAGTCGAAGCCGTCCGAAGAGCGCCTGCGCGAGGCGCTCGACGACACGACCGGCGGCGTGGAGCGGTTCGTCGTCGCCTGCCCGATGTGCGCGACGATGTACGAAGACGGCCGCAAGACCGGCGACTACGAGGACGACATCGACGTCGTGGACATCTCCGAACTCGTCGTGGAGGCGCTCGACGCGAAGGCCGCCGCGACGACGGAAGCAGGCGCAGATACGACGCCCGCGTCGGCCGACTGAGTCGGTGACGCGGCCGGTTTCTTCGATTCTATTCTACGTCCAAGCGGTCGAGGGACTCGCGGATGACGCCCGCCGACTCCCGGAGCGCGGTCGTCTCGTCCGCCGAGAGGTCGAACTCGTGGACGTCGCGGACGCCGCCTTGGTTGACGGTACACGGGAGGCTCATGTAGACGTCGTCGATGCCGTGTTCGCCCGAGACGAGCGTCGAGACGGTGAGGATGGAGTTGTCGTCGCCGAGGATGCGTTCCGTGGTCGCGGCCACCGAGCGGGCGACGCCGTAGTTCGTCCGCTCCTTGCGCTCGATGATCTCGTAGGCGGCCTCGCGGACCTCCGCTTCGACGCGGGCTTTGAGCGCGTCGACGTCCTCGACGCCGTGGCTGGTGGCG
>NZ_JPES01000095.1:0-50705 GCF_000730175.1 Haloferax sp. ATB1
GACGGACGACGATGACGACGACCGGCGATGATAGCGACGACCAGACGACAACCGCGTCACCGACAGCGACGGAGACGCCATCGAACAACACGACGACAGCGACGACGACCGCGTCACCGACGACGACGGACACACCGTCGAACAACACGACGACAACGACCACTTCGTCGCCGACGACGACGGACACACCGTCGAACAACACGACGACAACGACGACGACCTCGTCACCAACGACGACAGATACGACCACCACAACGACCGACACAGCTACGACAACGACCGACACAGCTACGACAACGACCGACACCGCCACAGACACGACGACTACGACCACAGAGACGACGACAGCGACGAATACAACCACGACTGAGACGACGACCACGGATACGACGACCGACACGACGACGACCACAGATACCACGACAACGTCCACGGACACCGACACCACGACGACGGATACGTCCACGACCGACACCGCGACGACAGACACGACAGCGACCGATACCACCACGACATCGAATACGACCGACAGCGGGTCGACGCTCCTGATGACGCAACCGCTTTCGGCGGTCGAGTGGCTCGATTTGCAGTCGTCTCCGCTCGGCGGGTCGCCGTGGTTCCACTCGGTTCTGTTCGTGGGAATCGTGGCGCTCGCCGGTCGAAGCGCGCGCTAACGGGCCGTCTGGATTTTTTGACGCCGACCGTCGGACCCGAGTGCTACGCGGACCGCCTCCCGACAGAAACAGATAGCGCGGTTCTGGTGCCGTTCCGGAGCCTTACTGCGCGGCGACGGCTTGCCGCTCGCTCTCGGTCTCGTCGAGGACTTCGACGTAGAGGTCGGCGATGTCCTCGCAGACGTTCTCCCACGTGCACTCGTTCGCGTACGCCTGAATCGCGTCCGCGTCCCACCGCTTGTGAAGGGCATCGATGACGGCGTCGGCGAGTTCGTCGTGCGACTCCGGCCCCTCGACGAGGAAGCCGTAGTCGTCGCTCGTGACGACCTCTTCGCTCCCGCCGTTTTTCGTCGCGACGACCGGCGTCCCGCAGGCCATCGCTTCCAGTTGGACGACGCCGAAGCTCTCGCTGTAGCTGGGGAGGACGAACACGTCGGCCGCGTTCATCCAGTCGTTGAGCGTCCCCGACTCGACGTAGCCGAGCAGGTCGGTCCGGTCGTCGATACCGAGTTCCGCGGCGAGCGATTCGAGTTCGTCGCGCATGCCGCCCTGTCCGCCGATGACGAGTCTCGCTTCGGGTTCGGAGTCGCGGACTCGCGTCATCGCTCGCATCAGGTGCTGGAAGCCCTTCCGCGGTTTCAGCGTCCCGAGCGCGAAGACGATGGGTTCGTCGTCGCCGATGCCGAGTCGCTCGCGGGCCGCGGCGGTGGAGATGCGCTCGAACACGTCGGTGTCGTAGCCGTTGGGGATGTGGACCACGTCGTCGTTGTAGGCCTCCAGTTTCGAGCGGTCGCGCCGGTTGACGCGAACGAGTCGGTCGGCGTCGGTCCACGCCCGCTTCAGTCGGGCGTTGTCGGAGTCGAGTTGTGTTTCGAACCAGTTGCGGTTGGCGTGGACGGTGAGGACGTACGGGATTCCGAGTTCCTCTTTCAGACGCGCGCCGACGTACCCGGAGGTCCACGTCATGTGGCAGTGAATCAGGTCGAACGAGACGGGATAGTCCGCCAGTTTCTTGCGGACTCTCCGGGCGTGTTGCTGTCCGAGGATGTGCTCGCGCTGCGCGTCCACCGGGGAGGTACAAAAGCGGGGTCTCGACGACGCGCACGTTGTCGGGCACGCCCGTCGTGGCAATTTTGGCGTCTCTTCCGAACCCCTCGCCGCCGCCCACGGGGAGTCGAGATGCCACGTCGGCGAACCAGTTGTACCTGACGCAGACGGTAACGGAATCGAAGTACTCCGCGAGCACGTCGACCTGCGACTTGACGAAGTGTTTGTAGCCGTGTGAGACGACGAGGAGGTCCTTATCGGCCAGTCGGTCGTGGTCCATGCGTTACCCGCAGTTGCGTACCGACCCCCATGATTATCGGGTCGGTAAGATCCGTTCGTCTCAGACGGTGGCACTGGGGCAGTTCGGTGTTGTCGACGACGAACCCCTCCGCGCCGCCGTCGATGTAGCCGCCGTAGAGCACCGAGTCCATGACGACCACGTCGGTCCCCTGCGAGTACAGCTTCATGGCTTGTCGCCCGCCGAGGGACCGCGCGGTGATGCCGTCGAAGCGCGTCCGGTTGCCCTTGTTGATGAAGGGGTGGTGCGTCGCCTCGTAGGTCCCGCCGACGAACAGGGCGTCGTCCGCGAGAATCTCGGCGCAGCGCCGGTAGCTCTCGCCGGGTTGGTGGACGGTCAGGTTCTCGAACCGGGCGTTCGCGCGCTCGACGCGAATCGCCTCGCGCTGGCCGTCGCCGGGTGCCGATCCGGTGATGGTGACGTTCTTGACGAGCACCATCGGGTCCTCCGGAAGGTTTTGTCCCTGAAGGTAGATGGCGAAGTTCGACCCGTGGATGTCGATGGTCGTGTCGAGGACTTCGAGGCGACCCGCACCGGGGGTCACCTGAATGCCGCGCGCACAGCCCTCGTCGTCGTTGAGGACGATGCTGCAGTTCTTGATGACCGAGGTCTGCGCGTCGTCGAGGACGCGAATGGCGTTCTCCGCGGAACCGGTGACCTCGACGGTGGTGTCTTCGATGCGGAGGTCAGCCCCGTCGTCGAGGCGGATCCCGCGCTGGCTGATGCCGGGGACGAGTTCGTCGATGACGACCGTCGCGCCCCGGATGCTGCTTCCGTACCCCTTGAGTCGAATCGAGGAGACGGTGCTGTTCTTGTACGTCCCGCCCTCGACGTGGACGACGCCCTTCGAACCCGAGACGTACAGCCCGTTGTCCGGGAACCGACCGAGTTCGCAGTCGACGAAGCGGAGCGTCCCCGCGCTGTTCGGGTCGATGAGTATCCCGGTGGGGCCGAGGTTGATGTCGCCGATGGTGTCTTCCGTGAACGCCGCGCCGTCGGGCGCGCTGAACCGCTCGACGGTGCCGGTCCCGCCGGCGGTGGTCACGCTGAACAGCGCCGGACCGAGGGTCCCGGTGTCGTGTTCGCCCGCGATGGTGATGTCACGGACTTCGAGCCCGTCCGTGACGTAGGCCTCGATGGCCCGAATCCCGGTCTGCGGGGTGGTGAAATCGAACGTGAACCCCTCGAAGAGGAGGTCTCTGCCGGGGGCGTAGATAACGCCGAGCCGGAAGAACCGGGCCGCGCCGGTGAACTCGCCCTCGGTGACGACGTTGCTGTCGATGGCGTCGATTCGGCCGTGCGTGAGCGTCGCGTTCGGCCCGTAGAACCCGAGGTTCTCGAATCCGGTCTTTCGGAGTTGCCTGTGCATCAGGTATCGCCCTCCGGGAAGACGAGGAGCGTGTCGTCCGCGACGTGCCGCGAGAGCACGTCGTCGATGGGTTCGACGCCCTTCGGGTCGGCCCCCGCGTCGACGACGTTGACGACGTTCGAGAACCGGTCGAGGTACGCCCGCGGAACGTCGACGCTCATCGTGTTCGCCTCGACGCTGTTGATGGGGCGCGACAGGTAGCTTCCGACCGCGAGGGTGCCGACGGCTCCGAGGAGATACGAGCGCCGCGTGAGCTTCGGGCCCCGGGAGTCATTTGCGTCGGTATCGTCAGATTGCGTGAATCTCATACAACCGAGAACGTCGTATACTCACGAACGTTCCCGGCTTCACATGTTCAGCCTTTAAGTATGCCTGCGAATTTCGGCGGCCTCCGGCCCCCGATTCGACTCGGGTTACTCGCTCGGAACCTCGGTCTCGTAGGTGTCGTCGTCGACCCGGATTTCGAGCGATTCGTTGTCGTTGTGGTCGAGGACCGTGCCGAAAAGCAGGAACGTGATACCGAAGAGAAGACCGATTGCCCAGCTGCCGAGGCTGGGTGAGCCGCCGTCGCCGTCACCGTCACCGCCACCCGTCAGTCCCGAGCCGATGAGGCCGATGGCCGCGACGCCCGCGATGACGGTTCCGAGGTAGTAGAACGCCGCGAGCGGGTGGAAGTCGCGGAGCATGTACTTGTTTTTCAGCCGCCAGAAGTAGTTCCGGAGCAGCATGCCCGAGACGCGGGGGACGTACTCGCTGTAGTTGATGTGGCTCTTCCAGTCGTCGTCGTACAGGTACTCCGCGGAGCAGGCGATGTCCGCGACGCGGAGGTTCTCGGCGTTGAGTTTGACGAGGAGGTCGTTGCAGTAGCCGTAGTACTCGTACATGTTCTCGATGTCGGCCTGCTTCAACGCCTCGTGGGAAATCGCGGTGTAGCCGTTCTGCGGGTCCATCGTCTTCCAGTAGCCGCTGGCGAACTTCGTCAGGTACGAGAGGATGGAGTTGCCGACGAGTCGGTAGCCCGGCATGGCGTCGAGGTCCGACTGCTCCATGAACCGGTTGCCCTTCGCGTAGTCGGCGTCGCCCTCCGCGATGGGGTCGAGATACTTCGCCAGTTCGTTGGGGTTCATCTGCCCGTCGCCGCCGAGGACGGCCGTGATATCGACTTCGTCTTCCAGCGCGTGGAGGTAACCGGTCTTGAGCGCGCCGCCGACCCCGCGGTTCTCCTCGTGTTGAATCGGGACGACCACGTCGTCGTACGCCGTCGCCTCGGGGGTGTGGTCCTCGTTGAACGCGTCGGCGTGCGTCACGATTTCGTCCCACGTCCCGTCTGTCGACCCGTCGTCGACGACGTAGGCCAGGTCGACGAACGAGGGGAGGGTGTCGATGACGTCCCCGACGTAGCCCTCTTCGTTGTAGGCCGGCACGACGACGGCGATTGAGTTGTCTTTGTACATTGTAGTCGGAGTCCTACCGAACTGTGGACGTTTCGGTGTCGTTATTATGGGCATCGTAGTTGCTCACAGCCCGCCGACAGGTACGGGAGCGAACCCGCGGAGACGCGGCCACAGACGCTTATCACCCGCATAATAACCCGTACCGATTCTCGAACAACAGGCGATGCACGAGGACCGAAGGGGGGACGACGCTCGACCGATATACTTGGAGATAACGCTCGAGGACCCGAGGCTGATTCTCTCGTCGTTCGTCACGGGACACCGGGGGCCGGTCGAACTCGAATTTCAACCGACCGAGGGATTCGGCTGGGACTGCGCGTTCGTCGTCGTCGAACAGGGTTCCGTCGATTCAGTCGGGGCGTCCCTCGTCGTCGACCCGACCGTGATAGAGGCGGATTTCCTCGGTTCCGTCGGCTCCGACCACCGGTTTCGCGTCCTCTTCGGGAGCGGCGTCCGCCTGATTCCCCCGTCCTCGACGGAGATGGGCGTTCGGGTCATCTCCGTTCGACACGAAGACGGCAGGTGGTCCATCCAGATGCACCTCCCCGCTCACTCGACGCTGCACCGCGTCCAAGAACACTACCACGACAACGATATCTCGTTCCGGGTAAAGCGCCTCCACGTCGCCCGCGAAACCGACGTAGGCTCCGAGACGGCGCTCCTCCCGGGACAGCGCAAGGCGCTTCTCATCGCCCACGAACACGGTTATTTCGAGGTCCCGCGGCGGTCCTCGCAGGGCGAACTCGCGGCCATCCTCGGCATCTCCAAGTCGGGGGTCTCACAGCGGATTCGTCGGGCTATCTCGCGACTCATCGAGGCGACACTGTCGCCGTGACTCCGACCGAGTGAGCGGTGAGCGGGCTGCGTCGCGGGGGCGACGCTGGTATTGACCCGTCGTGGCTCAGAACCAGTTTCCGTCGTACGTGACGTCGACGTCGCCGTACTCCCAGACGCCGTTGTGAATCACCGACTCGGTAACTTCGACGCCGCTCGACCCGTCGATGACCTTCATCCCCTCGTAGCCGTCGTGCGATTCCGAGGTGATACCGCGGAACGTCGTCCCGTCGGCGTCGTTGACCAGCGGGATGTGGCTCGTGTCGTAGTCGCCCCAGACGAACGTGCTGCCGTCGCCGAGTACCTTGACCGCGCGTCGATAGTCGCCGCCGGTCTGCTCGACGTCGAAGCGGTCGAGCGTGCAGTTCCCTCGTTCGAGTCGGACCGCGTGCCGGCCGCTCGACCCGCCGCCGGAGCCGCCGACGCTCGACTTGAGAATGTAGACCGGGTCCGCGTCGGCGCTGCTCGGTCCGCCCACGACGAGCGCGTGACCGCTGGTGTTGAACTCGATGTCCGTGTTGAGAATGTCGACTTTGCCAGCGCCCGACGAGACGGTGACGGCTTTCGTCGGCACGTCTCCGTTGACGATGACGCTCGAGTTCTGAATCCGCGCCCATTCGACGTCGTTCTGGACGCTGATGGCGCGCCCGTTCGGCTCGTCGATTCGGACGACGGTGTCGTCTATCCAGTTGTACGCGCCGCCGTCGAGTCGGATGCCCCGCTGGTTCGTGTCGTCGGTGCGGCGTTCATCAACGATGACGGTCGCGCCGTGAATCGAGCTGTAATCGCCCGAGAGCCGGATGTTGGCGATGTTGCTGTTCTTGAACACGCCGCCGTCGACGACGACGCGGCCGCCCTCGGTCGAACAGTAGAGGCCGTTGTCGGGCCACGCACCGACCTCGCAGTCGCGGACCCAAAGCTTGCCGTCGTGGTACGGCGACACGATGATGCCCGTGGGCCCCACGTCGATGTCGCCCGGCGTGTTGTCCGAGAACTCGCCGCCGTCGGGGATCCTGATGTTCTGGAGCGTCCCGATGCCCGACGAACTGGTGACGTCGAACGCGAACGGACCGTACTTCCCGCTGTCGTGTTGGCCGACGACGGAGAGGTCCCGCGCGAGGAGGTCGTCTCTGACCTGCGCTTGGACGACGCGAAGTCCGGTGTTGTCGGCCGTGAAGTCGAACTCGAAGCCCTCGACGACGAGGTCTTCCCCCGGTTGGTCGAACGTCCCCAACTTGAACAGCCACCTGCCGTCGTAGTCGGCGGCCGGGACGATAGTCGCGTTATCTCCCCGCAGTTCGAACCCGCGGAAATCGACGTGACGGAACGAGTCGTCCATGAGATACTCGCCCTCCGGGAAATACAGAACCGTCCCGTCGTCGCACTGGATGTCGTCTAAGACCGGATTGATAGATTCCCCGCCGGTCGGGTCGGCCCCCTCGTCGACGACGTTGTACCAGTCGTCGTCGGCTGATGCCGTCCCAGCGAACGAAACGGCAGCGGCCGCCCCGCCGATGCCCTTCAGTACCTGTCTCCGAGAGACTGTCCTCCTGCGCTCTTCTGCGCCTTGATTCCGCATCGAGAGAACGTCTCTGCCTCTGTCTAATGAGTATTTTTAGCGTTTATCGTATTATTCAAACAGAATGTCCATTCATGTCGACGATTAGGGATGCAACTGTTAAGCAGGGTTGCTTTTGTCAAATTATATTTCCGTTATCCGTTACAAGACGGGCCGCGAATCAGCGGCGCAGGCCGGCGGCACGGCGAGCCCACCGAAGTCCCGGCGTCCCGTCGAGCACCCACAGCAGAACGACCACCCCGAAGACGGCCGCGTAACCGACGACGAGCCCCGTGTTCTCGGGGCGCAGCATCTGATAGAGGAACGTCTGGAAGTACTCCGCGAACCGCTGGACGAAGCCGAGGTCGTTCGAGTACGGCTCCCGCGGCGCGAGCGGCCAGAGTAGCCGGCCGACATTCGGCCCGTTCGCCCGGAGCGCGAGCAGGTCGCCGACGAGGTGTGACCCGTACCCGACGACCGCGGCGGCCGCGAGTTTCACCCTGTTCCGCGTCCACAGCGCCCCCGCGAGGAGTCCCACGAGTGGTGCGCCGACGAGGAGCGAGTGCGCCGGGCCGTACCCCGTCGTGACGACGCCGAGCGTCCACGAGAGCGGCTTGTCCACGAGGTCGGGAATCTGCGTCATCACCGCGAGGGTGACGCCGGCCGCGTCACCGATAGGCGTCTCCCACGCGGCGCGGTTCGCGAGGGAGTACAGCACGTAGCCGAAGAGGAGATGCTCCCACGGCCACATCAGGCCGAGGTCCCCCCAATCGAACCCGGCTGACCGAGTTTTGCGGTGGTGTCGCCGCCGCCGTCGTCGACCGACACGACGAGTTGGACGGTCCGATACGAGTTCTCGCGGTTCGCATCGTCGGGAGCGTCACCTTTGTAGACGTGATAGACGAGTCGGAGCGACTCACCGGACATCGTCGGTCGAACGTCCTGTTGGACGTAGGCGGTCTCGTTGTCCTCGACCGACGCTTGCGTTCGGTCGAGTTCTCGCTCTTCGACCACCTGTGTCCCGTTCGGCGTTCTGTCGAGTCGCTGAAGCTCCGTGACGACCGTGTACGTCGTCGATTCGTGTTCGTGGTTCTCCAGCGCCAGCGTCACCGGGACCGGTTCCTCCGAACTGAGCTGCTGGGGATAGCCGCTGGCCTCGTAGCCCGACTCGTTTTGGGTCACGAGGTACGCTTCGGTGAAGTCCGACTCGGGAGTCTGCGTCTCGACCATCGCGAACCCGACGCTGCTGAGGAACGCGACGAGGCTGACGACCACGAGGAGGTTGACGGCGAGCGAGACGGGCGAACTCCGCGACTCGGAGGACAGCGGGGACGTGACCGCACCGGCGGTCGACGCCACGCTCCCGAGGACGGTACTGAGCGGCGGGGCTCCGGCCCGCGCGTCCGGGGGGAGCAGCATGCGCCGGGCGACGGCGACCGCGGTGAACAACATCGTCACGCCGAACACGCCGAGCGCGACGATGCTCGCGTCGAACCCCTGTCCGACGAGGTTGGTGACGAGCGCGACTGCGGCGACGAGCGCGAGGCTCAACGCCGCCGAGAGGACCAGCCGAACGGAGTAGAGCAGTCCGGCGGTGTGACGCGTCGGTCGCGTCAGCGCCGACTCGTCGCTCATGGTGTCGGACTCGACGTCCGACCGCCGTTCCGGGAACACCGCGGCGAGGAGCGCGTACCCCGGGTACAGAACGATGAGCGGCACGACGAACAGACTCCGGACGACGGACCCGGAGAAGTCGAGCATGACCACCGCGAGCGCGGCGATTGCCCCCGCGACGACGAGGAGTAAGTCGAGTGTCCAGCGACGGGTAGACGACTTCATTACCCGCGCCTTGACAGTCCGTGTTGAAAAATGGCCGCGACCGTTCACGCTCGAAATCGGGCGAAAGAAGGGCTTAGCGGTCTGATAAGGGCGGATGGTTGACTGCGCCGACGGCGGCGATCTGGGGGTGACGCTCCGAAAAATCGAGGAATTCCGACGCTGGTTGGTGAGCGTTCGCACGGCCGGGACGACTCGTTTCCCGCCGTTTTCGGGCGTCTGCGGGCTTATCGTCCCGATAATAATGGCCGTTTCGCGTGACCTCCGTTTCGAATCGCGGGCCACGACGGCCCGCGGCGTGACCAACACATGCGCACCAAAACCAAACTCCTCGCGGCGCTCGTCGCACTGTTCGTGCTCGTAACCACCCTCCGGTCGGACGGCGACGTGTCGCCCGCCGACGAGGACGAGACGACCGCCGATTCGGCTCAGACATGAACTTGTACGTCACGGGGTCCAACTGCGAGATAGACGACGATGTCACCCTCGGGTACCCGGCCGGCGACGACTCACAGCAGACGATCGTCGGCGACGACGCCCGAATCCGCTCGGGGACCATCGTCTACAGCGACGTGACCATCGGCGACGGCTTCGTCACCGGCCACGACGCGCTCGTCCGCGAAGACACCCGAATCGGCGACAACGTCGTCGTCGGGACCGACACCGTCATCGACGGAACCTCAACCATCGGTTCGAACGTGAGCCTCCAGACCCGGGTCTACGTCCCGACCCACACGCACATCGGCGACGACGTGTTCGTCGGGCCGGGCGCGGTGCTCACGAACGACCCGTATCCGGTCCGGCAGGACGTCGAGATGACCGGCCCGACGCTCGAAGACGGCGCGTCAATCGGCGGGAACGCGACGATTCTCCCCGACGTGACCGTCGGCGAGAACGCGTTCGTCGCCGCCGGCGCGACCGTCACCGAGGACGTTCCGCCGGAGACGCTCGCGGTCGGAACGCCAGCCGAACACCGCCCACTCCCGGCGAAGCTTCAGGGAGCGAACTCCATATGAGCACGCAATCTTCAATCACGACTATCTACGGCTCCGAACGCTCCGAAGACGAACAGAGAGCCGCGTTCACGTCCGGCGACGTGCCGGTCGGCGTCTACGGCCTCGGCAAGATGGGGCTTCCCCTCGCCTCCGTCTACGCCGAGACCACCGGCAACGTCACCGGCGCGGACATAGACACCGACGTCGTCCGCGAGATTAACGCCGGCCGCAACCACATCGTCGGCGAACCCGGACTCGACGAACTCGTCGAAGAACTCGTCGAGGACGGCGCGCTCGTCGCCAACACGGAACCGCGTGAGGTCGCTGACGAGGCGAGCATTCACGTTGTCATCGTCCCGACGCTCGTGGACGAGGCGGGCCGTCCGGACCTCTCGGTCATCGAGGCGGTCGCACGAGACATCGGGAAGGGCCTCGACGAGGGCGACCTCGTCGTCTTCGAATCGACGCTCCCGCCGCGCTCCTGTCGCGACGCGCTCCTGCCGCTTCTCGAATCCGAAAGCGGTCTCTCGCTCGGCGAGTTCGGCCTCGCGTTCTGCCCCGAGCGGACCTCGTCCGGGCGCGCGCTGAAGGACATCCGCGGGGCGTACCCGAAGGTCGTCGGCGGCGCCGACGACGAGAGCACCCGTGCCGCGTCGCTCATCTACGACCAGATTTCGTCGAACGAGGTCATCACGGTCTCGGACACGACGACCGCGGAGGCGGTCAAGGTGTTCGAGGGCGTCTACCGCGACGTGAACATCGCGCTCGCCAACGAACTCGCGACCCACGCGGGCGAGTTCGAAATCGACGTGACCGAGGCCATCGACGTGGCCAACACCCAACCGTTCTGCGAGATTCACACGCCCGGCGCGGGCGTCGGCGGCCACTGCATCCCGTACTACCCGCAGTTCCTCATCACGCAGTTCGAGACGGGGTCGCCGCTCATGGAGACGGCTCGCGCCGTCAACGACGAGATGCCGCACGTCACCGCGCAGACGGCGCTCGACCGACTGGCGGCGCGGGGCATCGACCCCGAGGACGCGACCGTTCTCGTCCTCGGTCTCACCTACCGCGCCGGCGTCGAAGAGATCCGCAAGACACCGGCGCTCCCCGTCGTCGAACATCTCGACGAAGCGGGCGCGGACGTGGTCGCAACCGACCCCATTCTCGACGACACCGCCGTCTTCGAGGAGGCGGGCGCGACGGTCATGCGCGGCGTGACGAGCGACGACCTGTCGCCGGACGCCATCGTCCTCGTGACGGCCCACGAGTCGTTCGACCACCTCGACGTTCCCGCCTTCGCCGACGACGACCGCCCGGTCGTCTTCGTCGACGGGCGGCAGGCCGCCACGGAGTACCGCGACCACGACCGCGTCGACTACGAGGGAATCGGACTCCATGACTGACACCGTCTGCGTCGTCGGCCTCGGCTACGTCGGCCTGCCGCTGGCCATCGAGTTCGACCGCGCCGGGAAGTCGGTCATCGGCTACGACGTCGACCCCGACAAGGTCTCGACGCTCTCGGCGGGGACGGACCCCACCGGGGACGTAACCGACGAGGGTGTCGCCGCCTCCGACGTGCTGTTCACGACGGACGCGACGCACATCTCGGACGCGGACTTCGTTATCGTGACGGTCCCCACGCCGGTCGACAGCATGGAGAATCCCGACCTCACGTTCGTCGAATCCGCGGCCGAGACCATCGGTCAGCACGTCTCTCCGGGGACGACCGTCGTCCTCGAATCCACCGTCTACCCCGGTGCGACCGAGTCCGTCCTCGTCCCCGCGCTCGAATCCGAGTCCGGATTCGCCGTGGGTGAGGACATTTTCGTCGGCTACTCGCCAGAGCGCGCGTCGCCCGGCGACACCGGGCGGAGCGTCAAGGACGTGGTCAAGGTAGTCGGTGCCAACTCGGAGGGGGTCCGCGAGCGCCTCGCCGACCTCTACGGGAGTATCGTCGACGCCGGTATCCACCGCGCGCCCGACATCGAGACGGCGGAGGCGTCGAAGGTCATCGAGAACGTCCAGCGCGACATGAACATCGCGCTCGTCAACGAACTGGCCATCGCGTGCGACCACATGGGCCTGACGACCAAGGACGTACTCGAAGCCGCGGGGACGAAGTGGAACTTCCACGACGGCTACTCCCCGGGCTTCGTCGGCGGCCACTGCATCCCCGTCGACCCGTTCTACCTCACCTACCGCTCCAAGCGCGAGGGCTTCTCGCCGAAACTCGTGTTGCAGGCGCGCGAAATCAACGAGTACGTCCCGGTTCACGCCGCCCGCAAGGCGGTCAAGACTATCAACGAGTCGGGGCGCGTCCTCCAGGACACGCGACTGCTCGTCCTCGGACTCGCTTACAAGCCGGGCGTCGGCGACATCCGAAGCTCCGACGTGAGCACGATGATAGAGAAACTCGACGAGTTCCACGTCGACTGCGTCGGCTACGACCCCCACGCCGACCCCGACGAGTCGCGGGAGGTCTTCGACATCGAGGTGGTCGAGTCGGTCGACTTCGACGCCTACGACGGCGTCGTCGTGGCGACCGGTCACGAGGAGTTCGCCGACTACGACCTCGACGAGATGGCCGCCGCGCTCGGGTCCGACCCGGTCATGATAGACGTGGCCGACGCGTTCGACGCCGACGAGGCCGGCGAGCGCGGCTTCCACTACGCGCAACTCTGAGACACCGCGATGGACATCCTCATCACGATTCAGCACCCCGCGCACGTTCACTTCTTCAAGCACGCCATCGACGAGTTCGAGGCTCGCGGCCACGAAGTCCACGTTCGCGCCCTCGACAAGGACGTCGCTGTGGACCTCCTCGACGAGTACGACATCGACTACGAGGTCGTCGGCTCCCGCGGCGATTCGCTTGCCGGCGTCGCGCTGTCGACGCTCGGTATCGAGTATCGCCTGTTTCGCGCCGCGCGGGACATCGACCCGGACGTCATCGCCTCCATCGGGGGGTTCGAGGCCGCACACGTCGCGAAACTCGTCGGGGCCGAGTGCGTCGTCTTCACCGACACGGAGCACGCGACGCTCTCGAACGCGCTGACGTTTCCCTTCGCCGACGAGGTCGCCACGCCGAAATGCTACCGCGACGACGCCGGTTCGAACCACTACCGGTACCCGAGTTACCACGAACTCGCGTACCTCCACCCCGACCGATTCGACCCCGACCCGTCGGCGCTCGACGGCCTGCCGGTCGACGCCGACGACACGTACGCGGTCGTCCGGTTGGTCAGTTGGGGCGCGGCGCACGACATCGGCGACGAGGGTCTCGACGGCCTCACCGAGTTAGTCGGTCGCCTCGAAGACGCGGGCGCATCGGTACTCATCTCCGCGGAGGGTGATTCGCTTCCCCCCGAGTTAACAGACTACGCCATCACCATCGACCCGCACCTCATTCACCACGTGCTCGCGTACGCCGACCTCTTTATCGGCGAGAGCGGGACGATGGCCTCCGAGAGCGCCGTGCTCGGGACGCCGACCGTCTACGTCCACAGCGCGAACCCCGGGCTCATGCGCGACCTCGCCTCGTTCGACCTGCTGTTCGGGTACCACGGCGAACATCGGAACGAACGCGCCGCGAACCGGGCGGTCGACATCCTCCGGTCGACCGACGCCGACTGGGAGGCCCGCCGACAGCGACTCCTCGAAGAGAACGTCGACGCGACGGACATCATCGTCGAACGGGTTCTCGCGGCCGTCGAGTAGCGGCCGTCGACTAGCCGCACGTCCCCGCGTTTCGCCGCTCGTTCTCGGACCGTGACTGAGGCCCCGAAACAGCCGGTTTTCGACGGTTCACGCCGTTTATCTGCTATATAATAAGGGGCCCTTGGTGTCTGTCTCGTCTCGATGACACTGCTGGATACAGTCCGACCGTCGAGCCGGGACGGCGATGTGACCGTGCTGGTGACCGGTGCCGGTACCTTCGGCGCTTCGGGTATCATCAAGGCGATTCGCCGGGCCGACGCGTTCGACGCCCACATCGTCGGCGTCGATACGGACCCGGACGCCTACGGCTTCAGCCTCGTCGACACGGCGGAGACGGTCCCCGCCGGCGACGCCGACGCGTTCGTCTCCGAGCTGCGTTCGGTCGCGCGCCGCGAGAACGCCGACGTGATTTTCCCTCTCAACGCGGCGGACGTCGAGGCCCTCTCCGAGGCGAAGCCCGCCTTCGAGCGCGAGGGTATCGAAGTGATGGCCGTTCCGCCCCAGTCGCTCTCGATTACCAGGGATAAAGGACGGCTGTACGACGAACTCGTCAAGCAGGCCCACCCGATGGCACCCGAGTTCTACCGCGCCTCCTCGTTCGACGAGTTTCTCGACGCGGTCCACGCGCTCGGCTATCCCGACCGCCGCGTCTGCTTCAAGCCACCCGTCAGCAACGACAGGCGCTGCTTTCGCGTCGTCGACCCGGATATGGACCGGTTCAACGCGCTGTTGAACCAGAAACCGGACAGCACCGTCACCACGCTCGACGACGTGCTCCCCGTCCTCCGTGAGACGGCCCAGTTCCCCGAACTCATCGTGATGGAGTACCTCCCCGGCGAGGAGTACACCGTAGACGCCCTCGTTCGCGACGACGAGACGCCGGTTCTCGTCTCACGGTCGCACGCCGCGACCTGCGACGACTCCTCGTTCGTTGGCACCGTCGAGAAGAACCCGGAACTCCTCGGGGACGCCCACGAGCTCTGTTCGCTCTTCGGGTTGGAGTACAACGCCACGTTCCGGTTCAAATACACCGCCGACGGCAGGCCGAAACTCGTCGACGTCCATCCGCGAATCTCCCGGTCGGTCACCGCGTCGGTCGGTGCGGGCGCCAATATCCCCGCGCTCAGCGTGCAGTACGCGATGGACCGTGAGCTTCCCGAACTCGACATCGAGTGGGGAACCCACGTGACCCGCGACTGGCAGGACGTGTTTTACGGCCCCAATACGGACCCGACCACAATCTGACGGACGCTCTTCGAACCACAACTCTCAGCTCATACATGACGATGCTCTCATCGGTATACGACCGCTTACAACGAGCCGAACTCGACGTGCTCGCGGCGGCCCTCGGAGTCGTGCTCGCGCTCGCGTTGTTCCCGCTGCGGTTCCTCTCGTCGCAGATTTTCATCGTGACGCTCCCGATACTCCTCGGCGTCGGGAGTCTCCTCTATCTCGCGGCCGCCCGCGGGAGGGGGACCACGAACGGCCTCCCGACGCTCGCGCCGTCGCTCGTGCGGCTCATCTCGGCCGGCGTCTTCTTGGGCCTCGCCGTTATGGTCGTTCTCGCAGTCGTTCAGGGCGAACGAAGCATCCTGTTCATGGACATCGGCGGCGTCGTCGGCACGCTCCTCCTCGGACAGATACTGCTCGCCCCGGACGACGAACTGCGGCCGAGCGTCTTCCTCGCGGAGATTCTCGTGTACTCGTTCGTCGTCCGCTTCGCCGCGCTCTACACCGCGCCGGGTTACATCGGAATCGACATCTGGTCGCACACGACGTTCGTCCAGATGATTCTTCAGGCGGACTCGCTGTCTGCCATCAACGACATCAAGTACTACGCGTCGCCGTTGTTCCACCTTCTCACGGCGGCGTCGACGCACCTCCTCGACCTGTCGCTTCGGAACGCGCTGTACCTCTCGCTCGGCGTCGTGATGCCGCTCGTTCCGATTTTAGTCTACGGCACGGCGCGACTGCTCGTCCCGACCCGGTGGGCGCTCACCGCTGGCGCGCTGTACGCGATGGGTGACCAGGTCGTCCGCTGGGGCATCCACCTCATCCCGACGAGCCTCGGCCTGCTGTTTTTCCTCGCGTGTCTGTACTGTCTCGTGCGGATAACCCACGCCAGCGAGCGATGGCGCGATTTCGGCCTGCTCGTCCTGTTCAGCACCGCCGTCATCCTCACCCACCAGGTGTCGTCGTTCATCATGTTGGTGCTCCTCTTCGCGGGGTTCGTCGCGCAGGTGTTGCTCCGGTTCGACTTCTTCACCGAGGACCCCGACCCGCTTTCGTTCTCGGGCGGCGGGTCCAGCCCCGTGAACCTCGCGGGGCTCGTGGGGTTCAACCTCGGACTCATCGTCTTCACGTGGTCGCTGACGCCGTATCAGGGCGACACCTTCCTCGAAACGGTCATCAACTACCTCGTGTTGAACCTGTTCAACGCCGGGTTCCTCCAGGGCGTGAGCGGTAGCGGCGGGTCGGCCGGCGCGTCCGGTGCGGCCGGTTCGGCCGGTCAGACGTTCTTCTCGCAGCTCTCGACGTACGTCACCGAAGCCGGCTTCCTCATGCTCATCTTCGCGGGTCTTATCGGGTGTCTCACGGTGCTCAACCGCTCGCGGGCGACGCAGACGACGTACACGTTCGTCGGCGCTATCGTGGCGATGCTGTTCGTCGTGCTCGGACTGCCGCTCGTCGGTATCGAGAGCTTCGTCCCCGGTCGCTGGTTCGCGTACCTCTACGCCCTCCTCGCCATCATCGGCGTCCTCGGGTTCCGCCACCTCGCGAACCGGACCTCGCTCAAGGTGGTCGGCGTCATCCTGCTCCTGTTCGTGCTCGTCTACCCGAACGTGATGCTCATGTCGAACGACGGCGCGATGGACAGTCCTGCGTTCCCGGACCAACACGAACGGCTCTCGTACACCGAACAGGAACTCGCCGCCATCGACACGTACGGTTCGGCCCGCTCGTCGCAACAGGGCGGCGAACTCTACACCGACCTGCCGTACGGGACGGTGTGGGAGCGGACGAACGCGTATCCGGCCGAGCCGTTACCGGCCGAAGAAGGGAGGCCAGTCCCACAGGGGATAACGGCCTATCGGGAGTACCAATCACAGAGTGCCTCGTACTTCCCGAACGAACAGGACGTGGCTACGAACCTCGACCCGTCGAAGACCGAGGTCTGTCCGCCGACGACGAACTACGTCTACGCGAACGGCGAGGTCACGATTTGTTCGCTCCCCGGCGCTAACTGATCGCTCGGCTCGCGGTCGTTCTTTTTTTTACCGTGGCTGTTCTCGTTGAGGCTCTTTCCGCAACGCGGGTGATGAAGCTCCCCGTCCTGTGCAGTAACGCGGTTCGAGAGCACACAAAGCATATTCAGAGACAATGACATATCTACCAGAATGCGACGGTTGTCCCTCCAGACGCTCGTGGTCGTGTGTCTCGTTGTCTTTGCCGATGTGCGACGACTGGCCAGACAACGACTACTGCACCACCAACAGCTACGACACAGACGGCGACGACGACAACCACGACAGCCACGACCACCACACAACCGACAACTGTCCCGCGAGCCGAGCGCGTGCCATTCGTCCTTGAGAACGAAGCTAATTCGAACAAGAGCGTCCATGTCGTAATCAGCAACGAGTCAACCGTAGTCTACAATGACACGGTCGCCCTCGGTCCGGGGGCAACGCGCCACGTGGCTACGCTGACCGGGCAGGAGAACACCTACGACGTCACGGCCACGATGAACGGGAGTTCCTTCGAGAGACACGTTACTCTCAACGCTGGGCTCCTCCAGAGCGGGATCACAATCAATGAATCCGAGGAGTTCGAGTACAGTTACATAGTCAACTAATTCTCGCGGATTCCTGGTGCTGGGCGCGTATCTCCGTCAACGAGTTATCTGCATCGCACGGCGACCGGCCGACGCAGACGGCTCACACCGAAAAACCAGACTGCGACAGAACCGCGAAGAACTAGAACGCGTCGTCGTCCGACTCGGTCGTCTCGTTGCTTCCGAACGTCGTCGAACTGTTGTTCGTCGCTCCGGTCTCGTTTCCGCCGGACGACGACCCGAAGGTGGTGTCGTTTTCAGTCGTAGACTCTCCGAACGAGGTGTCGTTTTCGGTCGAATTGCCGCCGAACGTGGAGTTGTTCTCTGTGGTTCCGCCGAACGTCGACCCGCCGTTCGCGACCCGCTCAAGCTGTTCTCTCGTCGCTTCGGGGTCGACCGTCGGTGCCGTCACCTCGTCGTCGGTGGCGACGCGCGGGACGGTCGTGATGCCGAGTTCGGCCGCGCTGTCGGCGGACAGTTGGACGCTCTGGGCGTACGCGCGCGAGCGAATCGCCCGCCGAATCTGGTCGATGCCGTTCGTGTCCGCCGTCTCGGCGAATCGGACGAGGTTCTCGGTCGTCGCCCAGTCGCGGCGCTCCTGCGGCTGGTTCGCGAAGACGTAGGAGAAGTACGTCCAGAACGACTCGGGGTCGATGTTCCAGACCGCGAGCCCGGCTTCGCTCGCCCGGGGCGCGTCCGGCCCGAGATACGGCTCGCCGTCCATGTACGCCACGTTCCGGAACTCGATGGAGAGGTCTCCGGTCGCGACGAAGTCCTCGACCAGCCCGCCGAACTGCTGTCGCACGAACTCCTGGGTGTACGGACACTTCCAACTCCCGTAGACCGTTACCGTCGTGTCGGCCGTGCCGATGGTCGGATACCGCGCGTCGGTCTGCAGCGACCGGAGGGCACCCGGATGGAGTTCGAACGACGGGTCGGACACCGTCTTCGGACGCATCTCGACGGACGCGTTCGCGTCGGTCTCGTTGCCTGCGGCCGTCTGCGTCTCGGGCTGCGCGGTCGTCGTCTGCTGTTCCGACTGCCCCGCCGGCGTGTCCGCTCCGCCGCTGTTCGCCTGCTTGGCGAAGCTCGCACAGCCGCTCAGTGATGCGATGGCCGCGACGCCGGATAGCTTGAGAATACTCCGTCTGTCTGTCTCTCGGTCAACCATACACCACACCTAGTCGTAAACGGCATTATTATCGGCCGTGTAAGCCGTCCCGGCGCGCGCTCTGCGGCCTGTTCGGTGCCTAATTCGTCGTTCGACCCGCCGATGCCACGTTTCCGAAAAACCGCACGACAGCGACGCGTTTGTTTCGGTTGTGGAGTCGCCACCGTCCCTTAGCGCGTCTATAGTAATGGCCGCTTCCCCGTATCGTGGTTTCACGGACAGCTCACCCGCTGACCCCACAAACCATGACACATCAGAAACAACTCCTGGGGGAGTCGAACATCTCCGCCCCGTCCGTTCTGAACCGACCACAGCCAACGACGACCGGGACCGCGCGTGTCTCGCAGTCCTCGGAGGGACGCTAACATGTGCGGAATCATCGCTCACGTCGGTGAAGACCGGGCTATCAGTCCGCTCGTGACCGGACTCGAGAAACTGGAGTACCGCGGCTACGACTCCGCCGGTATCGCGGTGAAAAACGGCTCGGGACTCGACGTATGGAAGTGCTCGGGTCAGGTTTCCGACCTCAAGGACACCATCGACGGGGTCGAATCGAGCGCGACGCTCGGTATCGGACACACGCGGTGGAGCACCCACGGGCCGCCGACCGACGAGAACGCGCACCCGCATACGAACCAGACGAACCAGGTCGCCGCGGTCCACAACGGCATCATCGAGAACTACGCGACGCTCAAGGAGACCCTCGAAGCCGAGGGCTACGAGTTCACGAGCGACACCGACACCGAGGTCATTCCGAACCTCGTCAGCCACTACCTCGACCGCGGGAACGAACCGCTGGCGGCGTTCCAGCACGCGGTCGACGCGCTCGAAGGAAGCTACGCCATCGCGGTCGTCGTCGACGGCAACGACTCCATCTACGCCGCCCGGCAGGGGTCGCCGCTCGTCCTCGGCGTCGACGAGAGTAGTTACTACCTCGCGAGCGACGTGCCCGCCTTCCTCGACCACACGCGGAACGTCGTCTACCTCGAAGACGGCGACACCGTCGAGGTCCGCGCCGACGGCGTCGACATCACCGACGAGAACGACGAGACGGTGCGGCGCGAAGTCGAGACGGTCGACTGGAACCCCGACGAGACCGGAAAGGGCCAGTTCGACCACTTCATGCTCAAGGAGATTCACACGCAACCGACCTCGCTCCAGAAGACGCTCGAGGGCCGTCTCGACCAGGAGGCTGGCGACATCAACCTCGACATCGAGACCGACCTCTCGGACGTCGACTCCGTCCAACTCGTCGGATGCGGCACCTCGTACCACGCCGCGCTGTTCGGTGCGAGCCTCCTGAACCGCTGTGACGTTCCAGCGCGCGCGATTCGCGCGAGCGAGTACGACCTGACGACGAGTTCGCTGACGGACAATACGCTGTTCATCGCGGTTACGCAGAGCGGCGAGACAGCGGACACGCTCAGCGCACTTCGGCAGGTCAACGACGAGGGCGTCGAGACGCTCGCGGTGACGAACGTCGTGCAGTCGACCGCCGCCCGCGAGGCCGACGAACCGATTTACATCCGCGCCGGCCCCGAAATCGGCGTGGCCGCCACGAAGACGTTCTCGTCGCAGGCGGCGGTGCTCACGCTCCTCAGCCAGCACCTCTCCGACATCGTCGAATCCGGCGTCCCCGCCGACAACCTCGACCGACTCGTCTCCGACCTGGCCGAACTCCCAGACGCCGTCGAACGGGTGCTCCAGACGAGCGACGCCAAGCGACTCGCTCGCGAGTACCTCGACATGAACGCGTACTTCTTCATCGGCCGCGGACTCGGCTGCTCGGTCGCCAAGGAGGGCGCGCTCAAGTTCAAGGAAATCACCTACGAGCACGCGGAGGGGTTCGCCTCCGGCGAGCTCAAGCACGGTCCGCTGGCGCTCGTCACCGACCGGACCCCCGTCTTCGCGGTCTGTACCGACGGCAGCGACAAGACGGTGACAAACGCCAAGGAGGCGAAGACCCGCGGCGCGCCCATCGTCGCGCTCGGCCCGTCGGACCACCAGATAATGGACACCGCGGACGAACAGCTCTACGTTCCCGACAGACATCCCGTCTGTGAGAACCTCCTCGCGAACGTCCAACTACAGCTGCTGTCGTACTACTGTGCGACCGAGTTGGACCGCGAGATAGACAAGCCGCGAAACCTCGCGAAGAGTGTCACAGTCGAATAACCTCACGGAGACCAGCCACCCACAATGAACAAAGAACTGTTTGGCGTCCTCGACGACGACGGGGCATTCGACGGCCTCGCGTCTCGGTCGAGTTTCGACTGGGTCGCCGACGGCGAGCGCGCGACTGTCGCTATCCGCGACCCCGCGCTCGGGTTCCCGGGGCGCTCGTCGACGTATCGAGACGAGCGAGGGAGCTGTATCGTCTGGGGCGAGGCGTTCTCCCCCGATGACGTTTCGACCCCGACAGCGGAGTACACCCTCGAACGGTACGCCGCGGTCGGAGCCGACGCGTTCGGTGAACTCAACGGGTCGTTTCTCGTCTTCGTCGAACTCGACGGCGACGCGATAGTCGCCTCGGACCCCGCCCGCACGTGGCAGTGTTTCTACACCGACACGCCCGACGGGCGGGTGTTCGGTACGAACCCACAGCGCGTCCTCTCGGCGGCAACCGGGCTGGAAGTCGACACCCGCGGCCTCCTCGAGTACATCCACATGGGGGTCGTCGTCGACGAGCGGACGGTCTACAGCCGACTCAGCTGCATCCCGTTCGACGGCTACTTCACCGCCGACGAGTCGGGGACGCTCTCTCGGTTCGTCTACGACCCCGCCGACCCCGACGAGTTCGACTACGTCGACGAGCTCGCGGCGCGCCTCGAACGGGCGATAGCCCGCCGGGCGAACTACCCCGGCAAACAGGGCGTGCTCCTGAGCGGCGGCTACGACTCGCGAGCAATCGTCGCCCAGCACCCCGACATCGACGTCTGCTACACGCTCGGCGCGCCCGACCATCCCGAGGTCGAAGCCGCCCGGAACATCGCGAACCAGTACGGTGCCAACCACGAGACGCTCGTCCCCGACGACGACTACATCAACGTCGACGAGGACGTCATCGAGTACTCGCTCGGCACGCGCGAGTCGGTCCACGTCCACCACGCGGGCTGTGACGAGAAGATGGACGCCGACACCGTCTTTCACGGACTGCTCTTCGATACGTTCCTCCGCGGACATTTCCTCCCCCAGAACGTCGTCGAAGTGTTCGGTAATCGGTTCCCGTTGCAGGGTCTGGACCCCGACCCGGACCCCGCCGAGGTGCTGTCGTCGAAGTTCGGCTACCACCCGGCGTGCGACCACGTCTTCCCCGAGTGTTACGACGAGTTCGACACGAGCATGGAGTTCATCGACGACGTCGTCGACGAGCAACTCGACAAGTGGTCGGATCGATACGACAACGTCTACGACAGTATCGAACTCATCGGAATCCAAAACCAGCCGTCGGTCCCGTTCCACTTCGAGCTATCGGACAACTACATCGAGTCGTTCGTCGCCGCCGACGCCGAACTCATCGACTGGCACCTGAAGACCCCGCCCGAAAAGCGCAACACGAACACGATGATGGCGGCGATGCGGAAACTCAACCCGGACATCTTCCGACACCGGCCGCCGGACAGACCGCACAACTCGTTCAGGAGGAACCAAATCGAGAAGTTCGTCCGCCGGAAAGTCCCCGGTATCGAGCCGTTCAGTTCGCCGTGGCCCGACATGGAGGCGCAGTACGACCGGAACGAACTCGACCGCAAGCTGTTCCCCGGCTACCCGAGCATCCACGAGCTTCCGGTCCGAGTCAAACTCCGAATCAACGACATCACCACGTGGATGAACGCCGCGGACGACGACAGCGTCCTCACTCCCAACGACGTGCTGTGTCCGCCGGTGCGGATGCTCACCGACTCCTGAACACCCCGTTCCTTCTCCCCGACTGACCGACGACTCGTGCTCGCGATGTCGTCTCGCTCGTTCTCCGCCACCACACACTGCTGTCGGTACTGACGCACCTCGACATCGACGACGACTGACAAGAACATGCGATGGTACGGAGAGATTCGGACTGTTCCGAGGTGTCGCAACCGGTGTGAGAAGAAAGCTGTCTCGTCGCTGCCGCCGCGTTATCGGTCAGTCGTCACGGTTTCGCCGGGCAGGGTACGAGCGCCTTCGGAGAGTTTCACCCCGGCGTTGAGCGCCGTGTTGATGCCGGTCTTCGCGTCGTCACCGACGACCGCGCCGAACTTCCGGCGGCCGGTCGAGACTCGTTCGCCTTTGACCGTCACGGAGACGGCCTCGCCGTCGTGGCGGAGGTTGGCGACGTTCGTCCCCGCGCCGAGGTTGACGCGGCGGCCGACGACGCTGTCGCCGACGTACGAGAGGTGGCCGACGCTCGTCTCCGCGAGGAGGACGCTGTTTTTGATTTCGACGGCGTGGCCGACCTGAACGTCGGGTCCGAGGAACGTGCAACCGCGCACGTACGCGTTCGGTCCGACCGTCGCGCCCGCCGAGATGTAGGCGGGCCCCTCGACGACGGAGCCGTCTTTGACGGTCGCTCCCTCCTCGACGACCACGTCGCCTTGGACCGTCGCGTCGTCGCTCACGTCGCCGTCGATGCGGCGGTCGAACGTCTTGAGCTTCCACTCGTTGGCTTCGAGGAGTTCCCACGGGCGTCCAACGTCCATCCAGCGGTCGAGCGTCACCGGCGAGACGTTGAACTGGTCGATGACCCGGTCGAGAACGTCGGTGAGTTCGCGCTCGCCGCGTTCGCTCAGCGGCACGTCGAGCATGTCGCGGGCCTCGGCGGGGAACACGTACGCGCCGGCGTTGACGAGGTCGTTCTGCGGTGCGTCGGGTTTCTCGACGATTTCCGCCACCGCGCCGTCGCTGACGTTCAACACGCCGTAGTTGGAGGGGTTCGGGACGCGGACCGACGCGATGCTCGGTGCCGCGTCGAACAGGGAATCGATTCCAGCGGGGTCGTAGAGGTTGTCGCCGTAGAGGACGGCGAACGCGCCGTCGATGTGCTCCTTGGCGGCGCGAACCGCGTCTGCGGTCCCCTGCTGTTCGTCCTGTTCGACGTACGAGACCGGGACGCCGCGGTAGGACGAGCCGAAGTGTTCGCGCACCGTCTCTTGGCCGTACCCGACGACCACGACGAGTTCGTCGGCACCGGCTTCGACCGCCGCCGCGGCGGTGTGGCCGACGATTGGTTGTCCGGCCACGCTCAGCATCGGTTTCGGAACCTCGTTCGACAGCGGGCGCATTCGCGTGCCGCGTCCGGCTGCCAGTAGAATCGCTTGCATACCCCGCCGTAGTCGAACGATGGGCGTTATTATACGTGAGATAAGTGGTCGTTGTCGGCGATTTTCGGCGAGTTGGTCGCGTTAGGCGCGACGTAGTGGTTCACCCGTGGTAGACGCCGTGTTGCCACAGCAGGTCGCGAGCGACGGCGACTTCCCACGTCACGGCGTCTTCGAGGGTCGTCCCCTTGCGAGTCGTCTCGACGAGGTAGCCGGGGAGGTGCAGGTCGCCGTACACCTTGTGAATGAACAGCGGCCGAGAGCCGTCGAGGGAGTTCCCGCAGTCGAAGTCGTAGTACGACGGGTACTCCGAGGGGTCGACGTACTGCTCGTTGACGTAGTCGCAGGCGTTCACCGCGTTCATCGGGGTTGCGCGGGTCGGGAAGACCGCCTGCCCGACTTTCCCGTCGTGCTTGTAGATGCCGCTGGAGCTGTGGAGGTCGACGACGACGTCGGGGTCGTGCGAGGCGAGTTCGTCCCAGAGCGCCCGCGCGAGTCGGGACGTGGGCTGCGCCCCCGTGGGGAACTGCCGGTTTAGGTCGCCGTCTTCAGTGTATCTGGCCCCGATGCTGATTGCGGGCGCGTTCGCGTAGGGGACGACGACGAGTTTGCCACCAGTCGGGCGGAGATGCCTGATATGGTCCGCCGCGTGGTAGCCCTGCGGTTCTTCGCCGTGGATACCGCCGACGACGAACGCCGTCGGGCCGGGTTTTCCGGAGTCGATGACGTAGACGGGCGTTTCGTACTTCGTTCCGGGCAACAGCGAGTGGGTGCGTACCGACCCCGCATTGACCCGGTCGAGACGGGTCCGAATCCAGCCAAGAACGTCACCGTAGTTTGCGTCCTTGTGGTCTCGAAGCAGTCGGACCCGCGGCACGCCAGAGATACCGTAGCGGACGGCCTCGTCGGTCGCCGAGCGGACGAGGCTGTCGTAGCGGTCTTCGTAGGCGCGGTTGGCGATTTTGGTGATGTTGCGGACGCCTGCGAGGTCCATGTAGGACTCCAACCGAGCGTGCGTGTACGTCTTGGTCGTGAAGTTCCAGAACATGAACTCGAAGAACTGCCAGAAGTTCTCCGGTTCGACGTCCCAGACGCCGTGAGCGGCGCGGGCGGCGCGGGCTTCGCCCTCGTCGTCGCCGACGAGGTAGGTGTCGATGGCGTCCGGTCTGTACGAGAGGAATCGCAGTTCGAGATTGAGGTCGCCCGTCAGGACGTACTCGCGGACGATGTCTTCGAGATTGTGCTGGACGAAGTACTGCGAGGAGTCCGACAGGAAGTTCACGTAGACGACGAGCGTCGGGTTCGAATCGTCGGTGCCCATCGTCGGGTAAAGTCGGTCACTGAGATATGGTGCGGTCCCGACGACGCCCGGCGAGAACCCCGCAGCGGCGTTCCGAGTTCCGACAGTTCCGAGCAGCGTGAGTCCGCCGGCGGCGGTGAGAAAGGTGCGACGAGTAAATTTCGAGTTCATTGTGTCCGATTTACTGAACGTCATAAAACGAAGAAACTTCGAGCCTTCACATGTCCAGTCTTTTTATATCTGTGTGTACAGTTAACGCACTAAATATCGACGATTTGTTGGTGTGTCACACTCTCTGACGGTCATATTTAGATATTCACCGATTCCACGCGGGAGCAAGAACGAAATTCACCGAGCCTACGTGTCCGCAGCGCTGTTCGATTGGCCAACAGTCCGGCGTCTCACCGCTGCAAGGCGTACGTTTGCGGGGTTCCTTCCTGCCGTGTCACTCGGTGGTGAACCTCGCGGGACGCTCGAATCTCCATCCCTCTTCAACGGGGATTACCCCCGATTCAGGCGCGAACGGTGTCGGTTCGAGACTCGACGAGCGCCAGCGCCTCGTCGAACAGTCGGTCGGTCGCCGCTTCGGTCCGACCCTCGGCGGTGACCCGAACGAGCGGTTGCGTTCCGCTCGCCCGGACGAGGAACCACCCGTCGTCGGTCTCGACGCGGAGTCCGTCGCGGTCGTCGATGTCGTCGTACTCCTCGCGCACCGCTGCTTCGACGCGTTCGAGGACGCCCGCTTTGTCGGTCGTCTCGACGCTCTCGCGGCGAAGCGGGTAGGCGTCGATGTCGTCCACGAGGTCGGCTAGCGGGCCGCGCCGCGAGACGAACTCGACGAGTTTGCACGCCGCGAGCGGGCCGTCGGGACAGGGCGTCTCGTCGGCCCAAATCCACGCCCCGGAGGGCTCGCCACCGAAGACGACGCCCGGTTCGGCGCATCTCTCGGCGACGAACACGTCGCCCACGCGCGTCCGTACCACGTCCGCGCCGACGGTCGCGACCGCGTCGTCGACGGCGAGGCTCGTGTTCACCGGAACCGCAATTCGGTCGCCTTCTGACGCGGCCTCGCGCCCGAACAGGGCGAGGAGCGCGTCGCCATCGACGAAGTTTCCGTCGCCGTCGACGGCCATCATCCGGTCTGCGTCCCCGTCGTGGGCGACGCCGAGGTCCGCGTCGGTCGCGGCGACGTGGGACTTGAGCCCGCGAAGCGTCTCGTCGGTGGGTTCGCTCGGACGGGCGGGGAACCGACCGTCTCGCTGGCCGTTGAGCGTCGACACCGTACACCCGAGGTCCGAGAGCACGTCCGCCGTGAGCCGCCCCGTCCCGTTGCCGATGTCGACGACGACCGAGAGGTCGTCTTCGAGGTCGACGCTCGATTTGAGCGCGTCGCGGTGGCGGTTTTCGATACTCCGGTGTTGTTCGGTTCCGACACCGTCCCACGCGGCGAGTTCGTAGTCCTCGTCTTCGATACGCCGCTCGATGGCGGCGCGCTGGGTTGAATCGAACGCCCGGCCGGACGCGGTCCAGAGCTTCACGCCGTTGTCGGTCGGCGGGTTGTGCGAGGCGGTGACGACGGCACCGGCGTCGGCGTCGAACCACTCGACGGCGCGGGCGATAGACGGTGTCGGCCGGGTTCCGAGTCGGAGTACGTCGATTCCGCACTCCAGAATCCCGGCGACGAGTGCGTGTTCGAGCATCGTTCCGCTTTCGCGCGCGTCGCGGCCGACGACGACGCGTCCGGAGACCTCGCTACCGAGCGCCCTTCCGATACAGAGCGCCACTTCCGCCGTCACGTCTTCGCCGACGGCACCGCGAACGCCGCTCGTTCCAAACATACTCTGCACGTGGTCGGCGGGGTTCCTTACTATGGGATGAGTAAGGAACTGCTGGGTCGGGGCGTTCGCTCCCGGATGGGCGCAGTTAGCGGGCCGGTCATCGCCCGGCGTCCGCTGGTCGGCAGTCGCGGAACGATGGCGCGCTCGTCCGGGTGTGCGTGATTTCGTGCGTTCGAGCGGTCGGGGCGACCCCGATTTATGATGTGTCTATTCACTCAGTCGTCGTCGGTTCTGAGAGCAAACTCCGAGAAACGACCGTTCCACCCGTTCTAGGGGTTCTTTAGTACCACAACTATCTCCGAAGTTCATGTAGGGTGCGTCCGTGGCATCCCCTATGTGCGTACACGAATTAACCGCGATTCAACGCGATTTGCTGTTCGTTGTGCGAGGAATGAGCGACTCCTCGGGACAGACTATCAAGACCGAACTCGAAAAGACGCAGGGGCGCGACCTGCTCACGGGCCGCGTGTACACGAACCTGAACGAACTCGTCGACAAGGACCTCGTCAACAAAGGGAGCAAGAACGGACGGACCAACGAGTACTCACTCACTGACGAGGGCCGCGAAGCGGTCGAGACGCGTCGTCGCTGGGAGAAACGGTATCTCAAGCAGACCGCGTGACCGGCGGTTTAGCGGCTCGATACGTTCGTCGCTCGTAGTCCGTCTTTCCACGCGAGTACGGGCGTACAGCGCTTACTCTGTATATAATAAACCACTACTGCTCAGTACGGATGGGTGATGACAGAACGACAGTCGAGCCGCAGACGGTTCCTCCAGTTGACCGGTGCAGCGACGATTGCCGGGCTCGCGGGCTGTTCGAGCGGGTCCCCCGAAGGGACGACGTCCACGTCGACCCAGACGACCACCGCCAACGCGACGCAGACGACGACGCAAACGACGACGGCCGCGCCGGAGAATCAGATGCGAGGCCCGCGCGAGGGCGACGACCTGCCGACCGATTCCAAGCCCTCGGACGGCTACCCGCCGGAGTTCGACACCGTGCCGGAAGAGCGGTCCATCGACACGAGTTCGTACGACACGCTCACCCGAGAGGTGCACGACGTGACCGTCGAAGTCCCCCTCGTTCCCATCGAGGACGCGTACTACTGGTACGCGCGCGGCGAGGCGCGCTTCGTCGACGCCCGCAGCGAGACCGGGTACGACGTCTCCCACATCTTCGGGTCCGTTCTCAGCCCCGCACCGGACGGTCGGACACTCGACCCCACGGACGACTGGAACGAGGCGGACCGCGTGGTGACCTACTGCCACTGCCCGCACCACCTGTCGTCGCTCCGGGCGGCGATGCTGCTCGCGACCGGCTTCGAGAACGTGTACGCTATCGACGAAGGCTTCCAGGCGTGGCTCGACCGCAACTACCCGCTCGCGGGGTCCGATACGAACCGGGACTACACGGTTCGGACCATCGAAGGCGAGACGAGTCGGCTCGACGCCGGTGAGACGGCGTGGGCGTTCCACCCGCAGACCGACCAGGTCGAAGCGACCGAAATCGAGTCCGACGGCTCGTACGCGCTCGAACTGAAGTTCGTGCAGGTCGACGCCCAGAGCACGATTCAGGTCGAGACGCCGAGCTACGCTATCCAGGCCCCGCTAGGCGAACTGACGAGCGGAACCGTCACGGCCGATACGGGTGAGCCGGCCGAGCAGACGAAGACGACCACAAACTCCACGACCAACAGCACGACCGGAACGAACGATACCGCGACGAACGACTCGTTCTCGCTGAACTGGCGCATCTGACTGGTCACCCGTCGAGAGAAGACCGAACACCGACCCCTCGATAATTCTGTGAGCCCCGATTTCGAGCGAGAGGCGAGAAGTATCCGATAGCTGTCTATTTTTGTTGTGTCGTTGTCGGCGACAGACAACGAGGATTAGTAATTTGTCGGCTAATTCGCGAGATCAACAAATAAATCGTATGTCGCTATATAAAATTAGGTGTCGAGGCCAACAGATTGTCTCGGAGGGCACGACTAGCTCTCTGCCCGGACTGGCAAAATTGTTCTTTCGTAAACGGAACTCGGGCAGTCAGCGACTCGCTCGGGAGAGACCACTGGTGGTGTCGTCGCTATCCGGGGCCCAGCGCCGCGATATCGGCACCGACCGTCGCCAGGGCGTCGGCGGGGTTCGGGTCGCTATCGGCCAGGTGCGTGTAGCGGTGGTTCGGAACGCTCGCTAGTGCCGTGGCGATGGCCTCGCTGTACGCTTCGACACCCGATTCTGTCGGGGCTGAGCCACCCCAGACGTCTCGGATGACGGTCATCGAGTCGATTCGCACCTCCACGCTGTGTGGCTCGTAGCGAGTCATCAGTTCGGAAAGCCCGAGTTGGAGCGCGACGTACTCGGCGGTGTTGTTCCCCGTTCGGGAGCCGACGGGACGGCCGAGTCGGGCGAGTTGGGTCTCTTCCGAGTCCATGATGACCGCGCCCGCACCCGCCGGGCCGGGGTTGCCGCGCGAACTGCCGTCGACGTACAGGATGAACGAGTCGTCGGTCGGCTCAGAGACGGGCGGCTGAGCGAGCTCCGACGCCAGCAGTTCATCGAGCGCGCGCCGCAACTCGTCCCGGGTCGTCGTGGGGTCGAACAGGCCGCCGTAACCGGGCACGGCGTCGTCGATGGCCTCGGTGGCGGCGGTTATCTCGTAACCGACCTCTGCAAGCACCTCGTCGACGAGCGTGGCGAGCGGCGAGAGGTATTCGGAAGGGAGCGACTCCTCGGTCACGCCACCGGGACCTCCCGGCCTCCGTTCCGAGCCGTCACAGCCTCGCTCTCGGACGCTCTCGTCGACCCGTCCAACAACTGCATACCCGTTCTCAGTCGTCGAGCGGGATAATCCCTTCAGGTGTACTGGCGAGTCAGTCGGCTCGGGGGAGCTCGACGACGAAGACGCTCCCCGCCGTGTGCTCGGAACGCGGCACACGGTGTGCAAGGTGTGCCAGCGCACACACCCAAGACTATCCGTCTCGTAGTGGAACGAATCACTCATGCAACCGTATCCATCGACGCCTCATCTCGAAGATGCCCCAGATGAGTTGCTGTCGAGCGGTCACCTGTGGCTCCGTGAGTACGTCGCTGGTCCCCGGTTGCGGTTTCAGATGAAACCGTCGGGGCGTTTGGTCTTCGGTGACCGAGACCGAGTCTTCGATGACGTGCCCCCGCCGTACGAATACGCCGTTCGGCACGTTCGAGAGCAGTTTGACCGCGACGCGTTCCACGACGCGGTCGACGAGCCGGGAGCGTACGTCTTCTTCTGTGTGGCACCGTGCAATGTCGGTATCGACTACGACTGGGAGCGACTCCCAGCAGTTCTCGGCTGGACTATCTGGAACGGGACCAAAGAGCGGCTGTTCCCCATCGACAAAGCCGAGCAGGTCTTCGAACGGCTGGGTCTGACGCCGGTGAACACCTTCCAGAAGGAACTGCACGTCCGTGATTTCCATCCGGGGCGGCTCGACATCCCCGAATCCGCGTGGTACGACAACCCCGCTGCAGGGGTTATCGTCGAAAACAGACGTGGTGGGCGCGCACTTATCGAAGGCCCCGTCCTCGACGAGATGGACGACCACGAGCCGATACGAGGCGAGCCAGCGGAACTCGCCGACGAGCTCGTCACCGACGCGAGAGTCAGCCGCGCTATCAAAGCCGTCGAAGCGGCTCAAAAATCGCCCACAACCGCCGAGATTCACGCACGCGTATTCGAGATAATCGTCCGAGAGGAGTACGCCCGACTCGACTCCGGTCGAGTCGATTGGAAGGCGTTGCGGTCGGCAGTCGGGTCGGTCGTCGCCGAGAAACGCGGTAAGTTTGCCGACAACTGAGTTGCCGGTCTCCTCGTTCCGAACTCGGTCTTCTCTTGATGGTCAGAGAGAGTGGGCCTCACTCGAAACATGAAGTGTTACTCACCGGTTCGACTGACTGATTATGAAGGCGACCTCGTGGGTCGCGCCGAGCCAAGACTCGGCGCTCAGGAGCTGAGGTCGGCAAAACCATAGCGGGAGGTAGATTTGAACTCCGGTCGCTGACGCTCCCTCGTTCAAACTACCTGTTGCGATTACCACGGAAAACGGGGCGCCGCAGCGCGATAAACCGCGCTGCTTGAGTGTAGTTTTCAGGAGAATAGCGGGAGGTAGATTTGAACTACCGATCTCCGGGTTATGAGCCCGGCGGAATCTCCTGGCTATCCCATCCCGCTACTACATCGAACTCGGTTGCTAGTGGTAAGACTTCTGCTTCGGACCCAGATTGTCAACCTAGTTTAATTTAGGTACCAGTACCTTCGGTCGGCCTCGGTCCGTCTCACTCGGTCTTTTCGGGCCCGAACCCGAGGCGTGGCGGTCGCACCGCGACTCGTTGCAAGAGAGCTATATGCCCGCCGATTTTGAAGGACGCTAACGGTGACACACTCTGGCGAGAACGAGGCCGTCGTAACGTGGACCGCGGGGATGGCCGGTCTCCGGGAACTCCCGAAGCGAATCGCGTACAACGGCGTCGATTTCGGCCGCGTGTTGTGGTGGAGCGTGTTCGCCGTCGCCCCCGTCGCGTTACTGATTTTCGGGGCGCTCGCCGGTGACAGCGGTCCGTTCGTGTACAGTATGTACTGCGCGGTGGTACTGACGGCAGTCCTCCAGAGTTCGGAACGGTTCATCGGCATGCGCGTCGCGGTCGACGGCGACGACGGCGAACTCGAAAGCACCTACCACATGGGCGACCCCTCGCTGTTTCGGAGCGACGAGGACGTGACGACCTCGCTTTCGGACGTCGAAACTGCCCGATTCGTGACCTTCGGCGACCAGACTGCAGTCCGGCTGTACTACGGGAAGTCGTTCGTCAACAAGCCCACCATGTTTCTGGTTCCGGACGAGGTCGACTCCCAGTTCCGCGAAACACTCCGACGACACGACGTTTCGATGTCCGCGGATTCGACGCCGAAATCGGCCGATTGGGTGCGATTCCGCTCGGCACCGTCTTCGTCTGGCCCGCCGGTTCGGTCCCCTTCCTGTTCGCCGTGTTCGGCCACGCCGCGTTCGTACTGCGGCAGGGGTGGTGACGACGACTGCCACCGCAGTACAGCCACAACATGTTTATCCGCCAATGGTTTTGTCGGTGATGATGCCCTCCGAGTCGTCTCCTGTCTCACCACGGTCGAACCGTCTGCAACACGAACGGGCGTCGTGATGCCGGGGTTCCTGACCCGCATCGCCGACGGCTGGGACCGCGCAGTCAACGACCCGCGTCTCGCCGTGATTCCCATCCTGTTCGGGATTCTCAACGAAGACAAGATATCGAACGTGCTCACGCACGATGGCGTGTACTTCGGAGTCACCTTCGGGACGCCGTTTTCGGTCGGCTCAGTGTGGGAGTTCGTTGCCGCACCCAACAGCGGAGTCAATCTCTCCCCCGGCGTTCCGGTCGGCACAGGGTCGCGACTGGTCGTCCTCGGAGTGGTTGCCATCGTCGTGAAATCGCTCCTCGCGGCGGGCTACTTCGGAAGCCTCGCCGACCAGTTGAAACGCGGCGAGTTCGAGTTCTTCGGGAACGTCCGGGCGTACGCGGTTCCGTTTCTGGTCTTGACCGCGGTGCCGTCCCTCGCCGTCTTCGGCGGTGCGCTCGCGCTCTTCGAGAGCGTACGCAACCCCGGTTCGGAGTTGGTTCTGCTCGTCGTGCTCTCCGTCGTCGCGTACTTCGTTGTGGGGTACTTCGTCTACGCGACGCCGTATCTGATTGTCCTCCGAGACGCTGGACTGTCGGACGCGCTTCGGGCGTCCGTCTCGTTCGCCGTCGACGGCGGGGAGTACTTCAGATATTTCATCAAATACGGGGCGTTGGTGCTCGCCATCTCCGTCTTTGCGACGGTGTTCGTCGTCAACGTGCCGGGTATCGGCCTGCTGGTCGGCGTCATCGGTGGCGGACTGTTGGGACTCGCGCTGAACGCCGCGACGATGCGGTTCGTCGCGGACATCGACTCCCAGTCGCCCTCGCTCGGGTCGTGGGACGACGAGGCGACGGCGTGAACACGGCGTGAGCGGACACCCGAAACGTGCCCCGGTGACACCGACGTCACCTGCTTTCGGTCACGTCGCCGAGAAGGTATATAGATTCGACGCGTAGGTGCGCACGTAATGAAAGTCGGCTCCGAGACGAAGCTCTACAAGGCGGAGCGAACCGACGTCTCCCAGAATCAGGGGAAGTTCCGGACCTACTTCAACTTCCCCGGACGCGCCCTCCCGGACCACGCGGACCACGGCTACGGCCCGCTCGCGACCATCGTCGAGTCGTTCATGGACCCCGACACGCACATCGCGATGCACCCCCACCGCGACGAGGAAATCATCTCGTGGGTGCCCGCGGGCGTGATGCGCCACGGCGACCAAGACGGCAACGACCTCGTCACCGACGCCGACCACCTGATGGTGATGAACGCGGGCGAGACGTTCTGGCACGAGGAGTTCACCCGCGCGGACGACCCGCCGCTGCGGATGCTCCAGATGTTCGTCCGGCCCCACAGTCTCGGGCTGGAGCCAAACGTCCAACACGAACCCATCGACGCCCCCGTCGAGGGCGAGTGGCGGCACCTGTTCGGCCCCGAGGGCTCCGACCCGCCGCTTTTCGTCCGCAACGAGGTCGACCTCTTCGACCTCCGTCTCGACGCCGGGTCGAGCGCCGACCTCCCCGAAATCGAGGGCCGGGACGCGTACTTCTACGTGTTCGACGGCGCGGTCGAGGCCGCGGGCACGCGCTTCGGGAAGACCGAAAGCGGCCTGCTCGTCGACGACGCCGGCGTGACGCTCACCGCCGACGAGGACGCCACCGTCGTTGCCTTCCTCGTCGACCCCGACGCGCCCGTCACCCGACAGGGGACCATCGGTCGCTGACCGCGGTCCCGACGCGCCGAACCGTCCCCGTCGCGCCATCGCCATCGCTCCCGCCGTCCCTCAGAACACTCCACCCAACTCGATGCTCACAGACACCGCCGGAATCCACCACGTCACGGGAATCGTCCGCGACGCGCAGGCGAACGTCGACTTCTACGCGACGACGCTCGGCCTGCGCCTCGTCAAGCAGACGGTGAACTTCAACGAGAAGTTCACGCGCCACCTGTTTTACGGCGACGAGACCGGGTCGCCCGGGACGGCCCTGACGTTCTTCCCGTACCCCGCCGAGGAGCCGGGACGTCCCGGGACGCCGCAGATTCGGACCGCGTCGCTGGTGATTCCCCCCGAGGCCGTCGACTACTGGGCCGACCGCCTCGCCGACCGCGGCATCGAAGTCGACGGCCCGTTCGAGCGGTTCGGCGAGACGGTCATCCGGTTTTCCGACCCCGACGGGACCGACCTCGAACTCGTCACCGGCGAGTCGTCGGTCGAACCGTGGGCCGACGGCCCGGTCCCCACAGAGCGCGCGATTCGCGGCATCCACGGCGTCACGCTCCACTCGACGAATCCCTTCGTGACCGCCAGCGTCCTCGACACGCTCGGGTTCGACCTCGTCGCACAGGAGGGCGACCGCGTCCGCTACCGAGTGCCGGGCGACCGGGCGACCACCGTCGACCTCCTCGACCGGGACGGCGAGTTCGGCCGCGAGGGGGCGGGGAGCATCCATCACGTCGCGGTCCGCGTCGAGGACGAAGCCCAACTGTACGAGTGGCACGACCTGTTCCGCGAGCGCGGCTACGACGTGTCGCGGGTGAAAGACAGACACGTCTTTCACTCGCTGTACGTCCGCGAACCGGGCGGCATCCTGTTCGAGCTCGCGACCGACGGCCCCGGGCTCACGTTCGATGTCGACCCGGAAACGCTCGGTCAGTCGCTGTACCTCCCGCCGTGGCTGGAGGAGGACCGCGAGATGATACGGAGCCAACTGCGTCCGCTGGACCTGCCGACTGGCGTTGGAGGCGACGACGGGGACGACGGTGAGGACGAGGGCACCGCGGGCGTTGGACCCAGTGGCGACGACGGGCCGAACTGATGTCACCCCGACCGACCGCGCCTCGGTCCGCGACCGACCCCCACGAAGGACAGGAGATTGCGACGGCCGGTGCGCCGCCGCAGGTCGCCGACGCGGCCGTCGTCGTGCTCCACGGCCGTGGGTCGAAAGCGCGGCACGCCCTCACGCTCGTCGATGAGTTCCTCCATCGAGGCGTGATGTATCTCGCGCCGCAGGCCGCCGGAAGTTCGTGGTATCCGGCCCCGGCCGCTGGTCCCATCGAGCGAAACGAGCCGTGGCTCACCTCCGCGCTCGGCCGGGTGTCGGCCGCGCTCGACATCGCCGCCGACGCCGGAGTTCCGCCCGAGCGAGTCGTCTTCTTCGGGTTCTCGCAGGGCGCGTGTCTCGCCGCCGAGTTCGCGGTTCGGAACCCCCGCCGGTACGGCGGCCTCGTCGCGCTCTCGGGGAGCCTTCTCGGACCCGACCTCGGGAGTCGAACCGGCGACGGCGGCCTCGGCGGCACGCCCGTCTTCTTCGGAAGCGGCCGCGACGACCCCCGCGTCGACGCCGACCGAGTCGAGGCGTCGGCCCGAATCTTCGCGGGGCGCGGAGCCGACGCGACGAGTCGGCTGTACGAGGGACTGGGCCACGCCATCAACGACGACGAAGTCCGGGTTACCAACTCGTTCATCGAGCGACTCGACTGACTGGACAGACGGGTCTCGGGGGGTCGGCGAAGAAAAAACGAGCGTGCGTGGCCGCGGTCGAGACGCGACCGAGTGCGTGGATTAGACCTCGTCGACGAGGGTGCCGAAGGTGGACTCGGCGTCGGCGGGCACGTCGAAGTCGTGGTAGTGTTCGCCCTTCTCGTTCGAGAGGATGTTGAGGGCGGCGGCCGCGCCGTCGCCGGCGGAGATGACGGCCTGCCACTCCTCGGCGCGGACCATCGCACCCGTCGCGTAGGCACCCTCGACGCTCGTCTCCATCGTCACGTCCACGTCGACGATTCCGTCGTCGAACGCGCAGCCGAGCGCCTCGGCGAGGTCGCGGTTCGCGCCCGTGGCGAGCACGACGTAGTCAGCCTCGTACTCGCCGTCGTCGGTCGCGACCACGAACCCGTCGTCGCTCTCGCTCACGTCGGTGACTTCCTCGCCCTGATGGCGTTCCGCGGCGAAGTGGTCGACCTGCGTGCGGAGCGTCTCCATGAAGTCCGAACCGTCGACGGAGCCGATTCCGGGGTAGTTGAACAGATGCGCCTTGTGCATCCACGTCTCGTCGGTGTCGAAGACCGTCGTGGAGAGCCCGTTCTTGGCGGTGAAGAGAGCGGTTGTCAGACCAGCGGGACCGCCGCCGATGACGATTACGTCTGCCATGCCCAATGCACTAGCGCACTCGATAAAGAACCTCGGTAAAGCGGATATTTTGTGTTCCTCTCGGTTACGTTCTACCCGGGCGTGCGTCTCGGCGCAGTCCTCGGCGTTCTCCTCGTGAACACGGACCGGCGAGGCGATTCGCCGCGTCGGCCGAGCCCGGAACCGACCGACGTGACGCTTCGACGTCTACTCCTCCAGTTGCGACTCGGCGAACGAGACGGCGAACTGGTCGCGCATCTCACGGCGAAGCATCTCGCTCATCACCTCGTAGACGACCGGCTGCGGGTATTCCTCCAGTAGCGCGGCGAGTTCGGCGGCACAGTCGGACTTCAGCGCGGCGAATTCGGCGGTCCACGGTGGGTTGCTCATTACCCGCACATCCCCTCCCGCGTAGTTATGAATTTTGATTGAAACAAAGTGGGTTCCGAGCGCGCCCGGTCGCGCCGCTTGCCGGGAGATACGCCGGACGTTCGGCAGAAGGGTGCCGGTCAGGCGGGGTGAACCCACCCCGCCGGATGCCCTCGGTGAGGCACCCTTTCACGGTAACCTGTGGTGGTCGCGCGGGAAGCGCGCCGGGTCGGCGATGCGGCGTTACTCGAAGAGTTCGACGGCCTGCTCGTAGCGAGCCGACGGTTCGTCCCAGTCGACGACTTCGAAGAACGCGCTCACGAAGTCGCCGCGGGCCGGGCCGTAGTCGTGGTAGTACGAGTGCTCCCAGACGTCCAGCGCGAGAATCGGGTGACTACCCCAGAGCGCGCCCTGGTCGTGCTTGTCGACGACCACGTTCCGAAGCTGGTTCGAGAACGAGTCGTACACCAGGAGCGCCCAGCCGCCGGCCGCGCCGGCCGCCGCTTCGAATTCGCCCTTCCACGCCTCGTAGGAGCCGAAGTCCTCCGCGATGCGCTCTGCGAGCGCGCCCGAGGGCTCGTCGCCGCCTTCCGGCGACATGTTCTGCCAGAACAGGTCGTGCAGAATGTGACCGGAGCCGTTGTGCGTGACGTTGCGGAGCGCGCCGGCGGACGAGCCGAACTCGCCTGCTTCGCGGTTGTCGGCGAGGGTCTCCTCGGCCGCGTTCCAGCCGTTGACGTAGCCCTGGTGGTGGGTGTCGTGATGCCACGTCAGCACCTGCTCGGAGATGTGGGGTTCAAGCGCGTCGTACTCGTACGGGAGGGGGTCAAGTTCGTAGTCTGACATTGGTGTTCGCAGTTAGACCGAGGGACCGAACACATATGTACGTTCGCTGAACGCGATTTACGTAGTGGATATGATATTTCGTGGTCCGGCTCCGTTCACAAATTCACCGACTCACGGAGAGACGGTGCGAACAGACAGTTCCGAGGCGCTCGTCCGGCTCGGAACTGAGGACACACCTCAAAAACCGGACGACTGCGTGACCCTTCGGGATTCTTGTTATTGTTTAACAGCCAACAAGTTATTATAGTAGACCGTCGTCACGAACTGACGTGATGGGAGACTTACACGATTCGTCAGTACGCGCTGACGAAGCCGAGCCCTCCACCAATACCGAAGCGACCGTCCTCTCCGTATCGGACCTCCACAAGCAGTACGAGGGGAGCGACGGGTCGGTTACGGCGGTCGAGCGAGTCGACTTCGACATCGAGCGGGGCACTGCCGTCGGGCTACTCGGACCCAACGGGGCCGGGAAGACGACCACAATTAAATCGGTACTCGGGCTCATCGTCCCCACGGGCGGCACCGTCCGGGTTCACGGAACCGACATCCACGACGAACCGGAGCGCGCGTATCGACATATCGGGGCGATGTTAGAGGGCGCACGGAACGTCTACTGGCGGCTGACGGTGCGGGAGAACATGCGGTTTTTCGCGGCGCTTGCCGGAGAATCGACGCGGCGAACGGAGCGGCGACAACGGGAGTTACTCGATAAATTCGGGCTCACGGAGAAAGCCGATTCGACCGTCAGAGAACTCTCGCGGGGCGAAAAACAGAAAGTCTCGCTCGCGTGTACGCTCGCGAGGGACGCCGATGTCGTCCTTCTGGACGAGCCGACGCTCGGACTCGACGTCGAGAGTTCGCTCGAACTGCGCGAGGAGCTTCGACGCCTCGTCACGGACCGAGGGACGACGCTCCTCCTGTCGAGCCACGACATGGACGTCATCGAGGACATCTGCGACCGGGTCGTGGTGATGAACGACGGCGAAGTCGTCACCGACCGGAGCGTCTCGAACCTTCTCGACGTGTTCGACATTCAGTCGTATCGAATCGTGGTCGACGGAACGCTCCCACAGGAGGTCCGCCGGCGTCTCTCGGCTCAGTTCGACGCGGATTCGTTCGAGACGAGGGGCGGTTCGACCCAGTTTTCGGTCCGCGTCGGCGGCGACGAGTTTTACCGTCTCGTCGACGGCCTGCGCGAGGCCGGGTGCGACGTCGAGTCGTTCACCTCGGTAGAACCCGACCTCGAGGAGGTATTCATCCAACTGACGAACGAGCCTTCCGAGGGCCCGCTCGAATCCGACCGTTCACAGCGGATGGACACGCAGACATGAGTTCGGAGACAGCGCATTCGACCAGTCCCGGTAGCGAGACCACGCTTGCTGGCTTCGGCCGACTCCTCTGGGAGATTGTCAGAAAGCAGTTCACCGTGATGCTCCGGTACCGAGTGAACTTCGCCATCAACGTGGCGACGATGTACGTGTTCTTCGCCATCGTCTTCTTCGGCGGACAAGCGGTTGTCGGCGGAATCGGCGGGTCTCCACAATCGCTCGATTCGACACTCAATGGCGTCATCGTCGGCTGGTTCCTCTGGACGATGGCACAGGGCGCCTACTCCGGTCTTTCCGGGAACGTCACGCAGGAGTCCCAGTGGGGAACCCTCGAACAGCTGTATATGTCCCCGTTCGGGTTCGGGCGTATCATGCTCCTGAAAGCGGCCTCCAACGTGATTCAGAGCATGGCCATCGGGGGGCTCATCCTCGTTCTCATGCTGGTGACCACGGGCCGAACGCTCTCGGTCGACCTGCTCACTATCGTCCCCGTCGTACTCGCGGCGCTACTTTCGGTCGTCGGAATCGGGTTCGTGTTCGCGGGGCTCGCGCTCATCTACAAGCGAATCGGGGCGGTTTCGAACCTCATGCAGTTCGCGATGGTCGGCCTCGTTGGGGCACCGACGGCGGACGTGCCGCTCCTTCGGTTGCTGCCGCTCGTTCAGGGCTCTGCGCTCCTCCAGCAATCGATGCGCCGGGGGGTTCGGCTGTGGGAGTTCTCGGCCGGGGAGCTGTCCGTGCTCCTCGGAGTCGGCGTCGGTTATCTCGTCTGCGGATACGTCGTTTTCAAGTACTGCTCGCGAGTCGCTCGGCGCCGGGGCGTCATGGGACACTACTGAGCGGTCGTCCACCGTTCGGGGTGCCGTCCCGCTCTCCCCAGCGACAGCACGAACTGAATTTATAATCAATTGCCATTAGATTTATAACGGGTCGGCCGGACATACGTTTTGATGTCAGTAGCATTGGACATCGATATTGCACGTACTGTTGATAAATCGCACTACGACGGTCTCTTCGGGTCGATCATCTCAGACAAGTTCGAGATGTCCCACGACAGCACCGGGACGGCGTCGTGCTACCTCCCGTGTCACACGGCCTCGAAGCTCCCCTGCTGCGACACCACCAACTGAGGTGTCTCCGAGCCTTCTCCGCGCCGCTCGACCGCGGAGAGGGACATCGGTTTTTTCCGACGGCCTGCAGATGCTCTCCGATTCACCCCGTAGCGTACCGATTCACACCTACTATGACGACATCGACAGCTGACGAGATGGTGTTCACACAACGACAACGTCGCGAAATCGCCGGTCGCGCCCGGACGCTCCACGAGCGTCTCGACGGGCCACCGAACGACCCCGGTCCCGACCCCGAGATATCTCCGAACGCGGTTCTGGACGAGTGGGAGGGCCTCTTCGCCGACGAGGAACAGTTCGCTGAGCGGCTGGCGGCCGACGGAATCCGGCGGGCGGACGTCGAAACGCAATCCGCGGCCACGTTGTGGCCGAGCGACGAGCCGCTCCCGGCGTGGCTCGAGACGGTCGAAGAGCTAATCGAGTATCTCCGAGCTTCCGACCCGACACGCTACTCAAGCACGCCGGACGATGTTCCGTTCCGTGAGCTTTTGACCGGGTTCAGCGAGTTCGCGCGGAGCCGGCTCGGCACGCTCTCCGTTCCGGACAAGTCGTTGGAACCGTTGGTCGAGGGACTAACCAGGCGGTTTCACGCGCTCTGCGTCCGGCCGCTGTACGTCGAGTTCAAGAGCTTCGTAGAGCACTTCGACCCCGAACTCGCCGCTGCCGACCCCGACGAGTTCGACGACCCACCGACGGAGTACTACGAGGAGTTCATCGACGCGATGTTCGCACACGGGATGTCCAACCTCTGCGTCGAGTACCCCGTTCTCGCCCGACAAATCGCCGTCATCATCGACAACTGGGGCGACGCGGTCTCCGAACTCTGTCGGCGGATTCGCGACGACACCCCCGCGCTCAGAGAGCGGTTCGGTATCGACGGCTCGGTGACCGCGCTCGAACCGCTCTCGACGGACGCGCACGCGAGGGGCCGAATCCCCGTCCGCGTCTCGTTCGGGTCGGCCGACGTCATCTACAAACCGAGAGGCGTCGGCGGCGGCGTTGCCCTGTACGAGGTGCTCGAACGAGTGAGCGACTACACGTCGGTCGCGACCTTTCGACCGCCAGAATACCTTCCCAGAGACGGCTACGGGTGGATGGAACCGATAGCGTACGACGACTTGGCCGACGAGGACGCGGTTCGGCGGTACTACGAGCAGGCGGGCGTCCTCACCTGCGTCGCGTACGTGCTCAACGTGACCGACTGCCAGTACGAGAACCTCCTCGTGGACGGCGAGAGTCCGATGGTCGTTGACGGCGAGACGGTCTTCCACCCCCACGTTGACCCGGCGGCCATGCCGACACCGACGGAAGTGTCCACGGTCGCCCACAGCACGGTACTCGCGACGCTGTTGGCACCGTGGTCGGTCGGCGATCCGCGCACCCCGAGCGACGACGACGCCGGCGTTCCGCACGCCGGGTTCGGTAGTTCGAGCGAACGGGGGTTCAAAGACGTCTCCAAACCCGGTATCGAAGCGGCGAACACGGACGTCATGACGGTAACGGAGGTTCGACCGGAAGTCAACCTGACCACGAACACCGCGAGCACCGCGGAGCGCGACCACCCGCCGGTTTCGTACACCGAGCCGCTCGTCGAGGGGTTCACCGAAGCCTACGACGCCATCCGCTCGTTGCGCGAAGACGGCGCGTTCTTCGGCGACGTGTTGCCATCCGACCTCGTCGATGGTATCGAAAACCGGTTGGTGTACCGGGCGACGGCCCGGTACGGCTCGATTCTCCGGTCGGCGGCCGCGCGCGACCCGCTTCGAGACGGGGCTCGCCTCTCGGTCGAGTACGAAAAGCTCGCCGTGCCCTTCTTCGACGGCCGAATCGACGCCGACGAGTACTGGCCGCTGTATGCGGCCGAACGGCGGGCGCTCCGCCGCCGTGACTTCCCGCGGTTCGCCTCGTCGCCGACGAGCGGCACGGTCGTCCACGACGGGGACGAACTCCCCGTTGAGGTCGATACCCCCGGGTACGACCGATGCCGACAGCGGGTCGACTCGATGAGCGACGACGACCGCGACCGCCAAGCGTGGCTACTGCAGTACGCCTTCGGGCCGCAGGTTCCGGGTCCGGCACCGGAGCCCGACATATCGGCCGACGCGTTCGATTCGACCGCGAGGGCGTTGTTCGAGGAGGTTCTGGACGCCGGTATCGAGACGCCGGACGGCGACGCCTGGGTATCTATCTCGCCGACGAAGACGGGCATCGACCTCTACCCGACGGACTTCTCGCTGTACCACGGACGCGGCGGCATCGCCCTCGCGGCCGCGGCGCTCTTCGAAACCACGGGCGAGGCGCGCTATCGAACCGTGGCGGAGGAGGTCTTATCGCCCGTGCTCTCCGCCATCGGAGACGGCGGCCCGCCGCCGAACTTGGGCGGGATGCTCGGGGTCGGGTCGGTCGTCTACACGCTCACGGTCGTCTCGGAACTCCTCGACGCCGACGAGTACCGCCGCGCCGCGCGCTCGGCAGCGGAGACCGTCACGGAGTCCCACGTGGCGAACGACGAGACGTTCGACGTGCTGGAGGGTTCCGCAGGGACGCTGCTCGGCCTCCTCGCGTACTACGAGCGGCACGGCGACGAGTCCGTCCTCGACCGAGCGGTCGCGTGCGGGGAGCGCCTCCTCGACGGCCGCGCGCTCGAAAACGGCTACCGAGTGTGGCGGACTGCCGACGACGACCCGCCGCTCACGGGGTTCTCACACGGTGCGTCCGGAATCGGCTACGCGCTCGCTCGACTCGCCGAGGCGACGGGGGACGGGCGGTTCTCGGACGCGGCGCGCGAGGCGCTCGCCTTCGAATCGTCGCTGTACGACCAGAGCCGGAACAACTGGGCGAAATCCCACGAGGACCGGAGTTACGACGATAAGTGGTGCCACGGGCGGTCGGGAATGGCGCTCGCCCGGCTCGGCATCGCGGACACGCTCGACGACCGCGACCTCCGCGACACCGCGATTGACGCGCTCTCGGAGACCGCCCGTGCCGAACCGTCGAACATGGACCACCTCTGTTGCGGAAACTTCGGGCGGGTCGAGTCGCTCCTCGTCGGCGCGCGCCGCGGCCCCCTCGACGAGTCGCACGCGACTGAACTGGCCCGTCGGAGCCTCACCCGGAGGGCCGCTCACGGCGAGCTTTCGATGACCGGACACACCGAAACCTTCACGAACCCGATGTTCTTCCACGGTCTCTCCGGCGTCGTCTACTCGCTGTTACGACTGGAGAGCCCCGACCGCCTCCCCTCGGTTCTGCTCTTGGAGTGAGCGGGCCTCCACTCACCCGTCATCGCCGGCCCGAGCGTCGTCGAGTTCGGCCTGCACTTCCCCCCACGACACCGGCGGTTCGAACGTCGCCAGCGTCGCCTCGAACGACTCGATTCGCGCCCCGTACTCGTCGGTCCACGGCGGCCGGGCGAGGTCGTCGAGTCGCCCGCGGAGTCGCTGTACGCGGGCGTCGAGGTCGGCGAGGTCGGCGGCGGCCTCGTCGAGACCGTCGGTCTCCGCGTCCGGGTCGGGAGCCAGTTTCCGGAGGTCGGCGAGTTCGGCCCGGGTGTCCTCGACCAACAGGGCGGAGACGCGGGCGCGGAGCGCGGCGTTGCACCACTCGGTCGCGCGGTCGTCGCCAGCGTCCTCGGCGGCGTCGGCGCTGTCTTCGGAACCCTCCGCGTCGGCGACGGCCGCGGCCCGGTCTTCGAGTCCGTCGAGCGACTGTTCGAGCGCCGCCACGTCGCCGTTGACCCCGCGCACGCGAACGTCGTGGTTCGAGAGCCATCGGTCGAACTCCTCGATGTCGAGTTGTACGTTGTCCGCGTGCGCGGTGAGCGCCTGCGACTCGGACGCGACCTCCCGGAGTCCGAGCACGATGTCGTAGACGGACCGGGGGTCGTCGCGCCAGTCGGAGAGCCCCTGTAGCTCTTCGCCGAGCGACTCGACCCGCTCGGTCGCGTTCGAGACCTTCGCCTCGAACACGTCGAGACGTGACCGAACGGCACCGATGGCCGCGTCGTCGCCGGCGGCCTCGCGGGCGTCGTCGAGGTCGATAGACGCGAGTTCGACGCGGGTCTCCGCGGTCGAGAGAATCATCGACGCGTCCGTGACCGCCGAATCGACGCCGTCGGCCGTCACCGCGCCGTCTTCGGTCACGTGACTGAGTACCGCCCGAACGGTGTCGGGGTCGCGGGACTCGTCCGCGTCCACGACGCGGACGACCGCCGCGGATTTCGACAGACCGACGATACGTTCGGAGCCTATGTTTCGGTCCTGCTGGGCCATCGTGCGTACGTATCTCGGCACCCGTTATATTTTCTGTCGTCTCGATTACGTTCGCGTATATAGGTCTCTGTACAGATGTGTGCGCTAATATCGAACTATTTCGGCTCTTAGTGTTACGTTGAACTCTGATAGAACTAAAGTGGTATTATAAACGCATTTTATTTAAAACCGGGTCTGACCACGTGATGGCGCAAGATTCCAAGAAGTTGGCAGGCAGCGTATCACGTCGGCAGTTCCTCGTCGCATCGAGCGCGGCGGGCGTCGCGGGGCTCGCCGGTTGTTCGGGGCAGTCGAACCCCGAGACCGACGCGCCGGCGACCGAAGAAGAAGAGACGGACGCTCCGGAGACCACGACCTCGACCCCCGAGGAGACGAGCGAATCGAGCGCGCCGCAGATGCTCACCGCCGAGGGCTCCTCGACGGTGTATCCCATCGCGAACAAGGGAAGTTCCTACTGGAACTCCAACGCGCCGCCGAGCGACGGCGAGTACTGGGGTTCGAACGACGAATCTACCGTCCCCGGCTGGGACGAACTCGGCGCACCGGACATGCGTCTGGCCGACTACTTCGCATCCCTCTACGGCTTCGAGCCGACCGAGACGCAGGCGAACCCCGCGTTCGCAACGTCCATCGGCCTGAGCCACTCCGGGACGGGCTGTAAGTCCGTCCGCGACGGTCTCGTCGACATCGGTAACTCGTCGGGTCCGATCACGGCGGAACTCGGCATCAGCGAAGAAGAGCGCGACGCGAACTACGTGGACCACGTCCTCGGCCGCGACGGCCAGCCCGTCGTCGTCTCGAAGGACGTTCACGACGCGGGTGTCACGGAGCTCACCGGCGAGGAAGTCCGCCAGATCTACCAGGACGAGATCACCAACTGGAGCGAAGTCGGCGGCCACGACCAGGAAATCTACGTGGTCGGCCGCGCGGAAGGCTCCGGGACGGACACCTCGTTCCGCCTCAACATGCTCGGCAGCGCCGACGCCTCGATGGAGGGCGTCGACACCCGTAAGGGTCAGAACCAGCAGGTTGCGACCGTCGTCCAGCAGAACGACGGTGCCATCGCGTACATGGCACTCGCCTTCACCGGCCCGGAGGTCCAGCCCTATCGGTATCGAATTCGAGGGCACACTCTACGCGCCGGACAAGAGCGCGGAGCACACCATCTTCGACAGCGACTACCCGCTCAACCGCGACCTCCACCAGTACACGACCATCACGGAGGACACCCCGAGCGGGACGGACATGCGCGAAGCCGCGTTCATGAACATGTTCCTGACCACGTTCGGTCAGAAGGTGTTCGTCGAGGACAACAACTACATCCCACTGCCTGACAAGGACCTTCAGTCCGAGAAGGACAAGCTTCCGAGCCAAGCGTAACGCGACTCGGACGCGGTAGCGATTCCTGAACCTCGTTCTTTCCATTCATCGACGCTCCACGCTCCAATCATGAACGTACTTCCAGACTCCGACGGTGCCGGCCTCCGAGCGGCGGCTCGGCGAGGGCTCCGGCGCAGTCGCGACTTCGTCGACGAGACGCCGCCCGACGCGCTCGTCACGGTCACGGTCGCGGCGGTGTCGCTCCTCGCGGCGTTCGCGGGCTTCCTGGCCGTCTCGTCGCTGACGGCCGTCCCGTTCGCGGTGTTCCTCGTCGCGACGGGCTACGGCTGGCTCAGACACCAAGAATTGACAGCGCGCGTGCTCACACTGACGACGACGGTCTCGACCATCCTCGTCCTCGGGCTCATCCTCGTCTTCATCTTCGCGGAGGCGTGGCCGACCGTGCAGTACGCGACCGTGAACGTCTTCGGTATTCCGATTCCGGGCCTGCGTCTCTTCATCGAGACGCGCTGGAGTCCGGTGACGCCGCCGATTCAGTACTCGCTCGTCCCGATGATTCACGGGACGGTGCTCGTCACCATCATCGCGACGGCGGTCGCCGCCCCGCTGGGCGTGGCCGCGGCGCTCTTCCTCAGCGAAATCGCGCCGCGGACCGTCCGCGAGGTCGTCAAACCGGGCGTCGAGATTCTGGCGGGTATCCCCTCCATCGTCTACGGCTTCATCGGCTTTACTATCCTCAGCCCGTGGGCGGCCGACCAGTTCGATATCGTCGGGCAGGGCACGTACCTCTTTGTCGGCATCGTCGTCGGACTGATGGCGCTGCCGACGGTCGTCTCGGTCGCCGAAGACGCCCTCAACAGCGTCCCCGAATCGATGAAAAGCGGGTCCCTCGCCCTCGGAACGACCGACTGGCAGACGATGACCTCTATCACCCTGCCGGCGGCCTTTTCGGGTGTCTCGGCTGCGGTCCTCCTCGGCGTGGGTCGTGCCATCGGCGAGACGATGGCCGCGACCGTGATGCTCCGCGGCAGTCCGGGGCTCACGAAGCCGCTGTACAACGTCTTCTACGGTAACGACACGCTCACGTCGCTCATCGCGGCGAACTACGGTGACGCGACGGCCTCCAGCTCTCCGCGCTGTTCGTCGCGGGCGTCATCCTGTTCGTTACGGTGCTGTTCCTCAGCATCGGGTCGCAGTACATCGAGGCGCGCATGCGCCGGAAGCTCGGAGGTGCCGAATAATGGCGAGCGCGACCGACACCGCGCTCGTCAGCGAGGACACCTCCGAGACCGAGGCGGTCGCCGCCGGCGCGGTGGGGCTGGCGGCGGTGCTGTTCGCCCTCTCGCTCGCGTCGGTGTTCGAACTCGTGACCATCACCGACCCCGTCGCGGGCGTGCCGATGGTCGCGCTCCTCGGCGGACTGCTGGTCGTTCTCGGCTTTGCTGTCGTCACCTTCGGTGTCGGCTCCCGACTCGGCTACGTCGCCACCGACCCCAGACCGACCGCCGGATTGGTCGCCTCGACTGCCTTCGGCCTCGTCTGGTTCGTCGTCGGCGGGTTGGTCGCCTCCCAGAGTCTCGGATTCGGGACGGCCGGATGGGTCATCGGAGCACTCGTTACCGGCGGGGCCGCGTTCGCGGTGAGCGCGTTCCCCCGCGAGGACATCGGCTCGACGCTCCCCGCTGGCGCGCTAGCCCTCTTCGCCGGTATCGTCTTCCTCACCGGCGTCATCGGCCCGTCGTGGGTCTGGAACCTCGGGTGGGAACAGCAGGCGTCGTTCAACGCCGAGTTCACGATTCCGGTCTTGACGGCGTTCTGTTCCCTGCTCGTCGGCTGGGCCGCCGCGAAGGCCTACGGCGGGTTCGGCGCACGTGGCCGTCACGTCGGCGCGTACGTCCTCGTCTACCTGAACGCCATCTCCATCATCGCGCTGCTGTTCCTCCTCGTCGCGTTCACGGTCCTGAAGGGTCTCCCGGGGCTGTTCAACGGATTCGCGTTCGGCGCGGGCGCGGGTCCCGAAGTGACGCTCGTCGGCCTGACGTTCTCGCTTCCCGTCTCGTGGCCGTTCGTGATGAACGGCGTCGCGCTTCTCAACGACGTGAACGGCGTCCTCCCGGCCATTGCGGGCACGATTTGGCTCGTCATCGGGGCGGTGCTGTTCGCCGTCCCGCTGGGCGTCGGCGCGGCCGTCTTCATCACGGAGTACGCCGACCGTGGGCGCTTCACGCAGGTCGTCGAAATCGCGACCAACGGCCTGTGGAGTACGCCCAGCATCGTCTTCGGACTGTTCGGTCTGGCGTTCCTCGTCCCGCGGCTCGGTAACCAGAAGTCGCTGCTGGCGGGGATGCTCACGCTCGGCTTCATGCTCCTCCCGCTCGTCGTCATCACGAGTCGGGAGTCGATGCTGGCGGTCCCCGACGAGTACCGCGACGCGAGCGCGGCGCTCGGCGTCACGAAGTGGCAGACGATTCGGAGCATCGTCCTCCCGGCGTCGCTCCCGGGTATCGTCACGGGCATCATCCTCGGTGTCGGTCGCATCGCCGGCGAGACCGCCCCGATTCTCCTGACTATGTCGGGGAGCGTCGCCCCGCCGGGCAGCCAGACGGTCGACGTGCTCGGCGGCTTCCAGTTCCAGTACGCGCCGCCGTTCGTCACCAACCCCGAACTGATGCAGGCGACGTCGGCGCTTCCGTATCAGCTCTACTCGCTTATCACCGCGGGCGTCGGGCAGTCGTCGAACATCGGCGCTATCGACGAGTTCCGGTGGGCGACGGCGCTCATCCTGCTCGTGGTCGTCTTGGGCTTCTACGCGGTCGGCATCGCGACGCGATACTACTTCCGGAGTAAACTGCAGCACGAGTAACCATGAGTGAAACCAGACAGACGACGGACGACGCACAGGCGACGACGGACAGCGACCTCGCCGGCGGCGCGAGCCCCGGCACCGACCAGCCCCTCGAGGTCACGAGCGGCGAGACGCGCGAGCGGACCCGCGAGGAGTGGGTCGAACACGAGTTCGAGGGCGAGGCGAAGCTCTCGGTCTCCGACCTCGACGTGTACTACGGCGACGACCACGCGCTGAAGGGCGTCTCGATGGAGATTCCCGAGAACAGCGTCACGGCGCTCATCGGCCCCTCGGGCTGTGGGAAGTCGACGTTCCTCCGGTGTCTCAACCGGATGAACGACCGCATCAAGGCCGCGAGCATCGACGGCTCGGTTCAGCTCGAAGGCGAGGAGATATATCAAGACGGCGTCAACCTCGTCGAACTCCGCAAGCGCGTCGGGATGGTGTTCCAGTCGCCGAACCCGTTCCCGAAGAGCATCGCGGACAACATCTCCTACGGGCCGCGGAAGCACGGCGACCTCGACACCGGTCTGCTCGCCAACCTGCTCGGCCGGAGCGACGACGACGCGGTCGACGAACTCGTCGAGCGCTCCCTGCGGCAGGCGGCGCTGTGGGACGAGGTACAGGACCGACTCGACGACAACGCGCTCGGACTCTCCGGCGGCCAGCAACAGCGGCTCTGCATCGCCCGCGCGCTGGCGACCGACCCCGAAGTGCTTCTCATGGACGAGCCGGCGTCGGCGCTCGACCCCATCGCGACCTCGAAAATCGAGGACCTCGTCCACGACCTCGCGGAGGACTACACGGTCGTCATCGTCACGCACAACATGCAGCAGGCCGCGCGCATCTCGGACCAGACAGCGGTGTTCCTCACCGGCGGCGAACTCGTCGAGTACGGCGACACCGACCAGGTGTTCGAAGACCCCCAGAGCCAGCGCGTCGAGGACTACATCAGCGGCAAGTTCGGGTAGTCGACGCCGGACCCAGACCGGCCGTCTCGACCCGGACAGGCCGCCGACCCGCCCGCCTGTCCCCGCAGCGGGAGTCCCGACTTCGACCACGCGACGTGACGACGACGTTCGACGACCTGCGGCCGTCGAAGCCGGACCGTCGGTCGGCGGCGCTCGCTTCTCACCAGTCGAGCCACCCGCCGAGGCGGGGTCGGCGTCACCGCGGAACTGGCATGCAAACAACACAAATTCAGACAGCCAACACAATGGAGACACGCAAGATACAGCAGGTCAGCAACGGGACGTTCACCGTCTCTCTCCCCCGAGAGTGGGCGGACGGCGAGGGCATCTCCGCCGGAACCGTCGTCAACCTCCACACGCACCTCGACGGGATGTTAGTCGTACAGGCTCCCGAGTGCGAGGACGATTCGTCGATGCAGTTCACGGTAACTGTCGGTGGGAGCGACCCGGACGGCGGGGGCGACACAGGCGATGTCCTCGAACAGACGCTCCGAGCGGCCTACGCCGCCGGGTCGAAACAGGTCGTCATCGAGGCCGACGGGACGTTCGACGCCGAGCAGCGACAGGCCGTCAGGCGGGTCGCACGGAACCTCGTTGGCGTGACCATCACGGAGGAGTCGGATACCGCCGTCACGGTTCGGAACGTCCTCGACGCGAACGAGGTCTCCATCCGCCAGTCGGTTCGACAACTGCAGTTCGTCGCCGTCTCGATGCACCGCGACGCGACCGCCGCGCTCACCGGGGCCGCACCCCTCGACGGCTTCGCGGAGCGCGACAACCGCGCCGACCGACTGTTCGCTATGGTCGACCGACACTTCACCCGCGGACTCGACCGCCTCGACGAAGTGGACGCCCTCGGCGAGACGCGCCCGGAACTGTTCCGCCTCCACACCGCGGCCCGCGAGTTAGAGCGCGTGGCCGACCAAGCCGAGCGAATCGCCACCGTCGCGTCGGCGGTCTCCGACCCTCTCCCGCCGGCGGTCGCCGACGAGGTGTCCGAACTCGCCGAACTGGTTCCGGAGGCGCTCGAAGCCGCGGTGCAGGTCGCGCTCGAAGGCGACAACCCCGACGCGGCGCGGGAGGC
>NZ_JPES01000096.1:0-18447 GCF_000730175.1 Haloferax sp. ATB1
CCTTTCGGCCGCTCAGTCGAAGCTTCTCGATACGATTCTCGACGTGTAACTCGCCTATGTATTCCCGCCCTATGATGGGGTGTGATAGATACTGACAGCGTCTGTGCTTCGGGTAGTGGTCGCCGTGCCAGGTCAGTTCGTCTTCGACTGCCCGAAGTGCAGCGTCGAGGTGTGTGTCGACGCGGGCATCCGCGAGCGGATTCTGGACGACGGGTGCGTGTTGTGTGCCTCGTCGGTCGAGACAGACGCATTCGACCCGGATCCGCGCAAGTCGTGACCCAGTCTGCCGTCTCTCGCTTCGCGAACGGCTAGGGAGGTGTCTGTCGGTGGCCGCGTTCATTCTTCGGCCGAGAGTCACCGCCTCGAGTCCGTGGTCTTCGAGGAGACTCACCACGTACGCTTGTACTATCGCACCGTCTCGTCGAAAGCTGAACGCAAAGCCAGCTTACCTTCCCTAGCCAGCCTCGTTGGAACTCTGAGTCCGACAGTACCGAAGTACACCCTCGAAATCTCCCGGGAGTACAGCATCTACTCGTCGATTCAATCGGGGCATCAAAATCAACGAGCAAAAGCACACACTCCATTCGAGATACACAACCCGTGTTTCACGTCGAAAAGCCCCAGGCTACGCTCAGGAGCGCCATTACACGAGATGAATGGTCGTCGAAAAGTCCATTATGAGCAGTCGTCGACCCGCCCAATTTCGGCGTTGACGCGAATCGGATTCGGTCGATACACCCCACCAACAAGAGGGTGTACTGGCGAATTAGCGTATCGACGTTGTGTTTAGTGAGCCTTCGCAGGCGGTGATGTTCCCACTGGCCGGTGTCGTATGTGGAGTAGATTCGTGCAGTAGCAGGACTCCTGTGGGTAAACACAAGCGAATTAGAAATCGAGAACTGTCGAATAAACCATGTCTATAGTGATTCGTTTTCACCCTCGGTTGGTTCCGCTCTGCGTACACCCTTGCGGGAAATCGGCGTGGGTGTACACCCCTGTAGACCATGGGTGTAGGGCCTATAATCCAGTTCACCCTCGAACTCAGGGGTGTAGAATTCCACTAGTTTTGGCCAAGGGTGTACCCGTTGAATCGACTAGATACCAACTGAGCCGCGGACACGGCAGCTCGATCGACCGCCGTGCTTAGGTGGTTCCCCTCTCACGCCACGACAGTATGGTCCCGATGAACAGAAACGCGGGCAGGACCGCGACGATTGGGGATGCGACGCTGCCGACGAGGAACACCGCCCCGACGACGACGACGATCGATGTCGCGAGGAGTCGATACGAACCGCGATACAGCAGGTAGATCGAGGGAAGTGTCACAAGGAACGCGGCCATCGTCACGACGAGGATGCCACCGCCGAGAAACAGGCGCATGATGGCACTCGCGTCCTCCGGCGTGCCTGTCATCTCCGTCCCGAGCATCACGCCACCAATCCCTACTTGGGCGAGGAACCCCAGGAGAACGATTTGCCAGCTTCGAGGCATCACCGGTCACATCCCACGACGATACCAGACGTTCTCACCCGTTCGAGACCGACCGTCGCAGCCATCTTCGGGAGTGTGTGTCTGTTCATCGGTCGTCAATCACGTTGTTCGCGAAGCCGTGGAACGACGACACCCATCAGTGCGCGAGCGTCGAGATACCAATTTTTCCAGCTAATGATCGGGAATGGTATCGGGGGGTCCGTGTTCCCACCGTCAGCGACCCCACCCGCAGCTTCGAGCGGTGCTCGCTGCAGACCGATTGCCATCACGTGGTCGTCCGGCGTCGCACGTGCGACGTGTATGCCGACAGCCCACGGACCATGGTGGCCACTCACGACGCCCGCGTACGTCTCGATAGTGGTCTGTTCGTCGATTATCGTTGGTTCCGATGGCGTCAACGACTCAGGGGTGTTGTCCGCGATCGCTTCGTCGAGCGCGAGAGAGCCATCTTGCGAGAGTCGCTTGGGCTCTTCGACCCATCGGACAGCATCTGTGTCGGAAATCCCCGCTTTTCCGAGGAGTGTCCGAGTGGTATCGTCGGTCAACAACGTTTCAGAATCCATCGAAACGATTGGGTTCGCTTCCACGCCAGCGACAGACGCCGATGGTGTGGAGAGGACAGACAGATCGAACACTGCGCCACCGAGCGCTGCTGGCCGACCGTCTTTGAACAGCACTCCGTATCCGTCGGGGAACTCCCAGTTGAAAAGCGAGTTTCCAACGCTTGCGACAGTCACGTTTGTCGCGTCGAATGTCTCTCCGGGCTCGACGGGTCGGCCTCCGAGGGCACCGAGGTCCATCCCGAAGACGTCGGCGAACGACTGGCCGTCTTGCACGAACACGAGCGTTGGAGCCGTAGTCGGCTCCGCTTCGTTCGAAGAACCGGAGCCTCCTGTCTGCGACTGGGGGACCCAGGTCTTTCCTGGATGCCAACCAGTCTCTGCGATCCACATACTCCCGGGATACCACATACTTCCAGGATACAATTCCGCATCAGTCAGCCACATGCTCCCTGGGTAGAAGTTTCTCCCAGGAACTTCGAACGCGGCCACTCCCTCATGTGCACCAAGCGTTATCGTCTCTCGTTCGAGAGCAGCAGCGCTGAACGCCGAAATCGGCATTCCGCTCGCACCAGCGCGCAATCCTGCGGGAGCGAAAAGGGTAATCGCGGCCGGGTCAACTTCGACCGCCTCCTCGAAGGCGGATACTGTCTGGGTCTCTGAGTCGAGCTCGCGACCCGATGTGAGCGTCGCACCATCCTTGAGGTGTCCACCATTCAGGTCCTTGGTGTACTGGCCAACTGCGGTTCGTACTGCACCGTACTCAGCGACTCCCTTTTGTCTACTATACGACGCGAAGCGACTCGTGGCGCTGACTTCGATGTCCCCGTTCGGACCGGTTCGAGAAACGGTCGCAGAATCACGTAGCGTTTCACTCAGTAACAGCCCTTCTTGATCGGTTGGTGGCAACGTGACTGCAGTCGCTTCGAACTGCTGTTGTGTCACGTCGGTACACCCTGCAAGCGACGTCGCCCCCAGCGCCGAGAGGCCACAGAGCACGTCGCGCCTCCGGAGTGTATTCAGGTTCGACACGTCAAAACAGCAGTAGAGAATCGGCTTGGTTGTTGACGCTACGTGTCTAGTGTCTCATCTGAACTTCATTGGCCGATGTCGTTGCTAACTAAACGGGCTTATCGCGGTGGACGCGGGCGACACTAGACACGTAGCGTTGCATGCCAAGTAGCGGACCTCGATACATAGGAGCGAATGAACGTCTGGATATCGGTGAGGAAACCAGCACAACCGCGACGCTGCTGGTCACGCGGGACAACCGCTCGCTGCAGTTTCGACGGACAACTCGAGCGAGTGAATCAATCTGGACATGGACGGTCCAATACGACGAGGGAGACGGTCGATGTCTGATAAGGATCGTTCACAGTCACTAGGGAGGCGACGGTTCTTGACCGCTGTTGGTGCATCCGCGGCCGTCACGGGGCTATCGGGGTGTGCCATCAAAACCACCGATAGCGGCGTCGAGGTCGCATTTGGAGACGATGACGACGACTCAGCGGAGACGGAGACGACTGGGATGCCGATGCAGACAACGACACCTGGTGAGCCAACAGATTCGGCGACCACAACACAGCCCACCACAACGCCACCGACAGCGACGCAGACGACGGCACAAACGACGACGTCGAAACCAACTCCGACGACAACTCCACCAACGACAACGTCCACGACGACTACTGCCCCCCAGCGGTCGGGTGGAACGCTCCAACTGACGAGTGGGACTTTCACGTCGTTCGACCCCATCGCCGCAACCGATTCGGCTTCGACCGCTGTCATCGAGAATCTCTTCGATGGGTTGACCACGTTCCCGAATGGGGAGACGACAGCGGAACTACAACTCGCGACAGACGTTGCGGTTTCGAGCGACAGTCGAACCTACACGCTGTCGCTCCGTGAGGATGCGACGTTCCACGATGGCTCGCCGGTGACCGCTTCGGACGTCGTTTATTCGTGGGAGCGACTCGCAGCGTCCGACAACTCTCGCAGGGCGTATGATCCCCTCGAGTATCTCGGTATCGAACACGACACCACTAGCGACGGATACGACCCGGGCTCGATGGCTGTTCGAGCAGTTGACGACCACACATTCAGGTTCAGACTGGCGGAACCGATGCCCGCGACACTCGAAATACTCGCGAACCCGGCCTTCGCCCCGATTCCAGAGGGTATCGTCGGCGATATCGATGGCTACGTCGGGCGGATGTCCCACCAGGCATTCGCAGAAAACCCCATCGGGAGCGGCCCCTTCGTCTTTGAGTACTGGAATACGAACGACGAAGTTGCAGTCTCGCGGTTCGCCGACTATCACGGGGCTGCTCCGGATCTCGATGGAATCCGCTGGACGGGCATCTCTGATTCGACAACCGCATACAACTACGGGCAAAGTCGAAATGCAGACTTCGTGACTGTGCCGGACGACGAGTACGACCCACAGAAGGTTCGGATTTCGAAGACAGACGCCAGCGGTCGACAGTTCGGAGCGTACGGTCCGATGGACAACGGCGAGACAGTCTCGTATCTCTCGGCACCGTTGGCTCAATCGTTCTACATCGCGTTCAATACCGGCAACGTGCACAACTCGGCACGCAAGGCGATGGCATACGCGCTGAATCAGCAGACGGTCGTCAACCAAATCCTGAAAGGCCGCGCCGAGCCCGCAGCCCACCTCACACCTCCGCCACTCTACCCGAACGAGGACTACACGTCCCACGCTGACAACGAATACCCCTACAGCTACGATTCGAGCGAACTTGCGAAGGCTCGTCAGATGATGGAAGGCGCGGGGTTTAGTGCGAGCAATCAGTACGAGTTCACACTGACGTCCTACCAGTCACCGACGAACGAGCGAATCGGCCAGTTGCTTCAGGACTTGCTCGGTACCGCCCACATCGACCTCCAGTACGAAGAGATCCCGTTCGGCACACTCATCAATCGGGGGCGAAACGGTACCCTCGATGCCTACGTCCTAGGGTGGATCGCGTCGTACCCCAGCCCGATCGACTTCCTGAAGAACCTCAACCCGCCGGCGACCCAGACGAACGGGTCTACTGATGGGTTTTACCTCGACTGGAGCGGCACGACGGCGAGTGCCGATGCGGAGGCAGCCTGGCAACGTATCGAGGCAAACATGGAGTCGACAGACCAGGCGCGCCAGATTCGGGAGCGTGCGTACGTCACCATGGAGGAGGCGAACTGGGACGACGTCGCCCTTCTTCCGTTGTACCACCCAGTCGACGAGCGGTTCTCGTACGACGGCATCGATGTCGAACCCTTTGGCGGACTCGGGAGTAGCTATCAGGAGTACAACACCGTCGTCAAGGGAGACTAACACCACGTCGGGATTGCTTACTCGAGTGGTGTGGCACCGAAATACGTCAAATTGAGTAAACGACCACGGGTCAGGAGACCCGTGGAACGCCTGCTGTTGTTAGCCGGAACCTGGTTGACTACCTGGTAGTGATTATCTGGAGTCGGGCCACGTGGCCTTTGATTGTTCTTCGTTCTGATGGCGTCTAGCGCCTTGGGAGTCGGTATGCTAGAATCGGTCTGGGTGTCCGACTGAGTTCACGACACCAACCAATGTTTAATATAACAACAGGAATATCTTACCGCTATGCTCGGCCCGGGGCTGTTCCACGTACTCCTGTTATCACTCGCAGCGCTCGTTACGGGTGGACTCGCAGGAAATGCGTGGCGTCACCGCGACGTTCCCGGTGCGAGGTCGCTCTCAGCGGCGATGGTGGCTGTCACAGCGTGGACAGCGACAGAGATCCTCGCCCTTTCACAGACGGGAGCGAGTCACCTGTTCTGGGAGCGGGTCCAGTGGGCCCCGATTACGGTCGCTCCAATCTTCTTTTTCTTTTTCATCGCCCGGTTCACCGGGTACGAGTGGGTTCTCTCCCGGCGAACGATTCCGCTCTATTTCGTGCTTCCTGTCCTTTCGGTCATCCTGATCTGGACGAACCCGGCACACGGAATCATGTGGACTGATCCTGTTCAGACCCATACGGGTGGAATCGTCACGCTCTCACAGGACTTCGGCATTGGATTCTGGATTTACTTCGTGTATGCGTACTCGCTCTTGATTATTGGCTTCATTTTGCTCATTAGACTGGTGACATTTTCACAATACCTCTATCTTGACCAGACCATATTGGTCGTCCTCGGTATCCTCGCACCGCTTGCTGGTAACGCGCTCTCGGTGTTTGGGATTACCCCGCTCCCGGGTATGGATCTCACACCCTACGGATTCACAATTACTGGTATCGCATTCGGAAACGCACTCTTTCGATATCGGTTGTTTGAATTGTTGCCTGCAACCCGTCAACTCGGCAGACAGGAGGCTTTGGTTGATCTCAAAGATGGGGTCGTCATCGTCGATCCAGAACGGAATATTCTCTATCTCAATCCAGCGGCAAGTGACATTCTTGATTGTGTAGATGACGAAATACTCGGTGGCCAAATCGGCAGTCTCATTGACACCGACGAACTAGATTTCACCACGACAGACCGACTCGCCGAACTCTCTCTCAATGGAAGAACCTACGAAGTCGAAACCGCTCCGATACGAGACCAGCGAGACGAACCAGTCGGCTACACCGTCTTACTGTACGACGTCACAGAACGGATACGTCGTGAAGAGGAACTTCGCGCCCAACGAGACCGCTTTCAGCAACTCGAAGGTATCAACACAGTCATCCGAAACGTGAACCAGGTATTGGTCAGCTCGACCACCGTCGAGGAACTCCAGTGGGCGGTCGTGGAAACGCTCGCCACGCCTGAGTTGTATGACGACGTCTGGTTCAGTACGTCTGCAACGACCGGCCCACCTGTTCGAATGAGAGTTGATGATACCAAGCCGAGCGCTGTCGAGTCGGAGGATCGGCTGCCGGTGCTCAAGGCAATCGATACAATCGACTCGGTCGACGAAGACATGCCAGACCACTCCGGGTTGGCCGACGGAGGCAATTGGACCTCGATCCCACTCGTGTACGGACAGACCGTCTACGGTGCGATTGCACTACATACAACCCGTGAGACTGGCTTCGGCGAACGGGAACTCGATGTGCTTGACGAACTTGGTGAGACGATCGGACATGCGCTCACCTCTATCGAACGGACTCATTTACTGGTTTCCGACACACGAATCGAGATTGACATCCAGTCGACCGATTCGGATGCGCTGCTCGTCGCGTTGTCGAGTAGCACCGATACAGAATGGGTTCTCGATGGGCTCATCCCTGCTCGAAACGGCGACTTGACTGCCTATCTCAGTACCGAAGAAATCGACGCCGGCATCGACGAAGCGAAAGCACACCGCGGCGTCTTGGATGTCCGCCAACTGTCGACTGATTCCGGAACCACACTCGAGGTGCAAGCAAGCCACGGGACACTTGCTCATTCGTTCGTCGAATATGGGGCGAATGTCCGGACGGCGACCGCGACTGACGGTCGCTGTCAAATGACGGTCGAACTCTCTCCGGGAACGAACGTCCGTGCCGTCGTCGAACGGGTGCAAGACGAGTTCCCTGCGACTGAGCTCCTGGCAAAGCGTGACGTAGAACCGAGCGATCATGACGCGATACCAAGCGAGACAGACATGACCGACCGTCAACGAGAGGCACTTGAAGCTGCCTTTCGCGCTGGCTACTTCGATTGGCCACGTGACTCCACCGCAGAAGAAGTTGCTGCGTCCTTGGACATCTCTTCGGCCACCCTTCACGGCCACCTCAGGAAAGCCGAAAACAGGCTGTTGAGTACGTTCTTTGGTGAGTAGGCTCGGCACGGTATTGGCCTATCGGCCGTATAAATCTGGTATCTGGTTTTGGCTTTAGCTCCCACCAGCGCGTGCGATTTCATCTCTTTGCCTAGTGTTTGTCAGTAAAAACGCCACACATGCAGGGCGAGTCGGGATATACCACATATCGCTATATTAACTTTCGTCTCCTGAAGATCCCAGTTTCGGAGGATGGAAGTGTTGCGTGCCTTCTATTCAAGCACAACAACGAGAAATAGGCGCAGTCTATCTGTTTTGATTTCAGATCTCCCAGAAAACCGTTCCACGCTTTCTCACCGTGACGAACTCGGAAATCACGAGACGAGGGCCTAATCAAACACAAACCATGTGAAAATAAGACACGCAACAGAACCCAAACTCCGAGGTTGTGGAAGATCCACAGTTTCGGAGGATAGGTGATTTTGGTACTGTTTTTCTATTGGGTTAGACTCAGTACATCACAAAGCCGGTTAGTTGAGACGTCTGATTACTAAGGTAAAATCCGAGGACCAGCTGCTTAACTTCCTCGTCAACACTCTTGACGAGGAATTGCTCTCACATTCCTGAAAAACGCCGCACTCGATGCTGAAGACATCTACAAGTTCCTAGCGAAGGTGCACCCTCACAAAAGCTTGGTTCTCTACCATCTCCGCACTAAATCAACTAGAGACACTTGATACACTACGCGAAACGCTTCGGTATCGAGGCGAGCTATCGACTCTCCGAGGAAAGTATTGCGACGACTCCGACACAGAATCCGGTCGTACGGCTGCTGTACGTCGTGGTAAGCTTGCTGTTACAGAACGTCTGGCGGTATTTGCACTAAAAATACGTGGCGACGCGCTTCACCGCTTTGGTGGCCCGTTGTGGACATCTTTGACGTGGTTCGGTTCGGGTCACGTTTCGACCTGCACGTTGACGTAGGTTTAGCGTTGGTGACCTGTTTACTTGTTGTCTTATAGTTGCCTTTCCACGCGTGGTCTACACGTAGTTGGTATCCCGGAAGGACATCAGAGAAGATTTCTCAGACCATGATTACAGTACTTCTGGATTATCTCCTCGTTCGTAGTTGATGACGAGGCGAAGACACAGCGCCAGAAACACCTGCACTCGTGCGTGAACGCGGCCCCGGGAGAGGTGTACTCGCCGTTGACTTTGACAGCCGGTCTCGTCCACGCAATCTATGTCGGCGTCACTCTTGTTAAGCTTACAATAGTGTCAGTTGGTCTGGGTAATGCTGTTCGAACAACACAAACGATTAAATGAAACGCTATCAATACACAAGGCATGGCTGAGAAGAAATCACCAAGGACACTATCAACCGTCACAAGAGCTTGTGAGATTCTAAATGCTATTAAAGAATTGAACGGCGCAGGAGTTACAGAGCTAGCAAACTACGTAGGCCTCTCGAAGAGTGGCGTGTACACACACCTCGCGACGCTCCACGACTCCGAATTAGTTGTTAAAGAAGATGAAGAGTACAACCTTAGTGCAAAATTTTACAACTTCGGTAACTTTGTTAAACACCAGTCTGATTTCTACAATATCGGCAAACCTGAGCTTGAAAGATTAGCAGACGAAACCGGGGAGAGTACGCACCTAATGGTAGAACAGTTTGGTAAAGGAGTGTATTATCACACCTCAGTAGGAAAAAACGGTATTGCTCACGAATACCATCGTGACCTCCTTGAAAATCCAGACTATCTCCACTGGAGTGCCGCAGGCAAAGCGATACTTGCGTTCATGCCTGAAGAGCGTGCTCACAAGATAGTAACAGAACATGGCATGCCGGAACTCACCGAAAATACAATTACGGACATTGACGAGTTCTTTGAAGTAGCTACACAGATCCGTGAACAGGGTTATGCGACCAACGACGGAGAGCAAATACGGGGTACACGGTCAGTCGGGACTGCAGTAACAGATTCTAACGACGATGTCCTTGGTGCGATCAGTATCTCTGCACCCACATCTCGTATTGACGACGACGCCTTCGAAAAGAAGTATCCCGAGATGATTATGCAGACTGCAAACGTCATTGAAGTTGCGTTAGAGACACAGAAGGGGCCGGTCACGCCCGGCTCAGAATAACAGCCAGTACCAATATCAGTATATTGTAAATTGCCCCATAATGACACATTTTGATTAGCAACTAAAACTTTACACAACTATTACTGTAATTGTAGCTGCGAAATACGCATTTTGATCGATGATTTTGCGGGTCGAAGTGGAACCTATCATAAAAAATTAATGTTCCAAATACGCCCAAAGTTGTTTGTAATGTTCGAACGGATCTCATCTCATGAAATATGACCATCTGCTGGGATAGAAGTGGAAATCAGAGTTCAAATCGCTAAAACCTCGTCTACGATTCTCGAACGCCACCGTGAGATATTGGGTTCTTCTGGCCAGACCTCGACTCGACATTATTTTTAAGACCCCCTGTCCCTAATTCGAGGTATGCGTGTGAGCAGAGCCGTCATTGATTGTCTCGTAGACAATGGTATAGACACGGTTTTCGGTATCCCGGGGAAGCAATCACTTCCGCTTAACGAAGGAATTGATGACAACGACAACCTTGATTTCGTAGTTGCACGGCATGAAACTGCCGTCACTCACCAAGCGTGGGGGTACGCAGAGACGAGTGGTCGAATGGCAGGAACCGTCGTTATTCCTGGCCCCGGAGATATGAACGCCATGAACGGGCTAAAGAATGCACTGAACGACTGCACTCCACTCCTACATATCGCGATAGAAACTGAACCGGAGCTTCGTGGAGGTGACGCAATCCACGAGACACCACCAGACACGTACGACAATGCGGTCAAAGAAAATATCGTGGTGAAAAACCCAGAGTCAACGCTTGTCGATCTCCAGCGTGCGATTACGATTGCGCGAACCCCCCCGAAAGGTCCGGTTCGTCTCGGGACTCCCGAAAGACTTCCTTCCGCAGGAAGTTCCGCTCGCAGAGCCTAGTTTAAGCAGCACATCCCCAGACTACTCACCAGCGAAGAAAGACATCGAACGTGCCGCGGGGTTACTTGCCGAGTCGGAGCGCCCTATCATCATTGCCGGAGGAGGTGTTCGTTCTTCCGGAGCATCAGAAGAACTCCGTGCCGTTGCAGAACAGCTTGATGCACCCGTTGTGACAACGTACAAAGGGAAAGGAGTGATACCAAGTGATCACGACCTCTGTATTGGTGCGTTAGGTGGCAGCGCCAGCTCTGAGCTACTTGACTGCCTTGCCGAGTCAGACGTCGGGTTGGCTGTTGGGACCGATTTAGACGCGCTCGCAACACGAGGATGGTCTATCAATATTCCTGAGTCGTTAATTCACATTACGCTTCACGCCGACGACCTTGGGACGGGATATAAACCAACTGTTGGCATCATCGCGGACGCACGCAAGTCACTCATCGAATTGTCCACAGAGCTCAGTAGGTGCGGGGTAGAGTCGTCCGGCGACTACTCTCGTGCCACGCAGGTGAAATCACAGACAGAAGACCGACTCCTGAGCCTCATTGATTCCACCACGCCGCTCACATCCGTCGAAGCACTTCGTGCGATTCGAGAGGCGCTCCCGGACGACACAATCGCTACTTTTGACGCCGGTGGATCGAAAGTGTGGGCACTCAACGCATTTGACGCTGCTGGCCCACGAAAGTACGTCAATCCTGGGTCGTGGGCTACGATGGGAACGGGACTTCCGTCAGCAATCGGCGCTAAGTTAGCAAACCCGGATACACCGGTCGTTAGTATCACTGGCGATGGCGGACTCATGATGTGCATTCATGAACTCCACACCGCCGTTTCGGAGGGCATTCCCGTCATAGTAATTGTCCTGAACAACGCCGATTACGCCATTATTAGCGAAGAAGCTGGTCGGAGCTACGAGCTGCAGATGCAAGAGTACGGGTGGAACCATGCACCACTCGATTTCTCAACTATCGCTGAAGGGATGGGTATGCGTAGTCTCAAAGCCAATACCCCAGAAGAGATTGACGAAGCAGTCTCAGAAGCCGTGTGTTCAGACGAACCAATACTTATTGAGACGAAAACCGACCCCGCGGAGCCGCAAGCATCGACTTGGATGCAAGACTAACTAGTGTTGCTTCAATCAATAACTGAGACAGGAGAGAGCCTCCACAGTTTGATGCGTGCGTCGTCAGTCGCGAATCGCCAGTCCGTAATCTGACTCGGTCCACACGTTGCGTTGGTTTCGTACTCTGGTGGTATCGAGACTGCGCTTGAGATTCACAACGGTTGTGACTATGGCCTTTCCGGCGCAATTATCTCTGAGGACTACCAACAGTTTAACTACTTCAGAGACAACGTCGAAATCGGCCTTGCGTATGCGAACCTCTCCCTGTATCGGGGTCGAAGTTCAGCTGCCATTCGGCGGGGGTGGAAATCCGGCAACGGCTACCCCTCTGCACGTGAAGTGATCGAGGCGCATCCCGATGACCCTACGAGTTAATCGCTCGGGAACGGTACAACGAGTGCGTCGACAACCTTCACGATATCGAGGAGACACATTACAAGTGGTCTGACGAGGAGACAAAAACTAGAGAAACTCGATTGAACGCTAACCGATTTTATCCGACACTCGATATGCCTTCCACGACACATATTATTAATCAGTTGGCTAGAAGAGAGTTCGGCTTCGTCTGAGCACTGAGTAAAAGACGAGCGATTTCGCGTTTTCTTAGTCAATTCTACCGAGACAACACCGACCGAGGAAAAGTATAAATATGTAGTGTGTCCATCAACCACACGGTTATGATTAGTGACAAAGAAGTAGTGCTATCTTCACTTCGTCGCGAATTAGATGGCGAAGTCGACTTCAATGAAACCACGCGAGCACTCTATTCAACGGATGCAAGTATCTACCAGGTGCGCCCGGCAGGCGTGGTCTATCCAAAGAGTCAGGACGATATTCGACACGTGGTTGCGTTTGCTCGAGAATACGACGTGAGTATCACCGCGCGTGGTGCTGGCTCAAGTCTTACTGGGAATGCGATTGGGAGAGGCCTCATCGTAGACTGTTCGAGGCATCTCAGTGAGGTAGTCGACATTGACCCAGATGAGATGACAGCGACGGTACAACCGGGTGTCGTTCTCGATGACTTGAACGCGCTGTTGGAACGGTACGGCCTGTACTTTGCACCGGATCCATCGACCTCCAGTACGTGTACCATCGGTGGAATGGTCGCGAATAACGCCGCAGGAGCACACTCAATTAAACATGGAACTACGCGCGACAATTTACGTCGAGTAACCAGTGTCCTTTCTGACGGAACGGTCGCCAAGTTCCGTCGACGGGAGGGCGACGGGCTAGACGCCGTTTGCGAGCGGGACGACATGGTCGGCGAAGTCCACAGAACTGTTCGCAGAATCGGGTGTGAGTACGCTGAACAGATTGAAACCGAGTATCCCGATTTGGAGCGTAACTCCAGCGGGTACGACCTAGAAAGCAGCACCTCACCGGACGGGTCGTGGATCGATCTGTCGAAACTATTCGCCGGGTGTGAGGGAACACTCGGAGTCATTACAGAAGTAACGCTCGAACTAACACCCCGTCCGGAAACGCGGGCCGCTGCACTCGTCTTCTACCATAGCATCACTGACGCCGCGACGGCAGTCGCTTCGGTTCGAGAGTCGGACCCCAGTGCGGTCGAATTAATGGATAGTATGGTTCTTGACTACGCGCGCGACGCGTGGGAACTCGATTTAATACCGGGGACGCCGGGGCCGCACTGCTCGTCGAAGTCGAAAGCACGTACGCCGAACAGGAATCTGATCTGGACGACGTGGTCGAAGCGGCATGGACAGAGGCAGCCGTGGGCGTCGAGAAGGCGATCGACGACAGCGAGCAGGACCTTCTCTGGACGGTTCGGAAGGCATCGAATCCCCTGTTGAACCGACAGCCAGGCGACAAACAGGCACTCTCGTTTATCGAAGACGCCGCAGTCCCGCCAACTCAACTTCCGGAATACATCGAGCGGGTTGGAGATATCCTTCGGGAACATAACCTACAGGCGAGCGTCTTTGGCCACGCCGGACAGGGGGTCCTCCACATCAAGCCTTTCTTGAATCTCAAAGAGGAAGCCGACCGGAAACGTCTCCGCTCCGTCTCCGAAGCGGTACACGAAGAGGTGCTAGCGGTCGGCGGTAGTGTCTCTGGGGAGCATGGAGACGGTCGGCTCCGGTCCGAACACCTCTCGAAGATGTACAGTGAGACGCTCTACGGTGCATTTAACGAGGTGAAGCGGACGTTCGATCCGAAAGACGTCTTCAATCCCGGAAACGTTGTCCCATCGACTGATGGAGAACTCCCCGAGGTAGACGCCGATCTGCGTTATGAAGGTTATACCCCCGAAACAGTAGAGACAGCGCTCGACTTTAGCGAGGAAGAAGGGTTCGCATCGGCGGTTGAACAGTGTAACGGGTGTTCGAAGTGCCGCACGTCAGATGGAGGCGTCATGTGCCCGACCTATCGAGCAACGGGTGACGAGATTATGAGTACCCGTGGGCGGGCAAATATGCTTCGCGAAGCCATTAACGGTCAGCTCGGTGGGGAGGCTCTCACGAGTGATTGGTTCCAAAACGATGTACTGGACCTTTGTATCTCCTGTAAGGGGTGTGAGACCGAATGTCCGACTGGGGTGGACATGTCCAAGTTGAAAACGGAAGCGAAACACCAGAAACACGAGGAAGTGGGTGTCCCGTTTCGAGCCCGCCTATTCGGGAACGTTCGCCTACTTAATCAGCTTGGAAGTTTGTTCGCTCCGATTGCCAACAAGGCGAAGGAATCCACACCGGTCCGAATATTAGTCGAGAAAGTGGCGGGGATTGACCGTCGCCGAACCCTCCCTGATTTCGCGGGAGAATCATTCCAGCAGTGGTTCGCCGCCCATGAGCCGCATCCGAAGGCAGGGGTTGTTGGAACGGTCGCGCTCTTTTCAGACTGTTATATGGAGTACAACCACCCCGAAGTCGGAAAGGCAGCAGTGAGAATCATCGAGTCACTCGGATACGCGGTTGAGATTCCGGACGTGACGTGTTGCGGTCGTGCCGCGCTCTCTCAAGGTCTCGTGGATAAGGCTGAAACGTTCGCTAAGAAAAACCTCGACGTACTTCACGAGTACGTGAACGCCGACATTCCCGTCGTCGGCGTGGAACCGTCGTGTGTAAGCGCAATCAAAGAGTACGGTGAGCTCGTCGACGAGACCAATCAGGTGCCCGAAATAACGCGGACTGTACCGGAGTTCCTCTCCGAACAGATCGCAACGGGCGACGTGGACTTCTCGATCAAGGAAGACGTGAAAGTGGCGTTTCACGGTCACTGTCACTCGAAGGCAAAAGGGTGGGACAGCGCACCCGTGGAGTTGCTTCGTGAGGTCGGTTACGAAGTACTCCAACTTGATGCCACCTGCTGTGGGATGGCAGGGTCGTTCGGGTACGAAGTGGAGCACTACGACCTGTCGATGGCAATCGGTGACGACCTCGAATCGAAGATTGACGCGGTGGATGCAGACCATATCGTCACGACGGGTGCATCGTGTAGCCAGCAGCTTGCGGACCGAGATATCGACACCAGCCACCCGCTGGAGTTACTCGCAGACCAACTCAACTAAAGGATGATGTTTCGCCTATGGCTTCTTGGAATAGTGGGACGAGGTGTGTAGAGGATCGCCCGGCAGAGTACATTGTACACGATCCGCGGCGTTCCTACTCGTTCGACGTGCCGTCGGTAACGTAATCGTGTACGAGTTGCTTGAACTCACCGCTGGTGATGCCATAACGCGAATACGCTGCAGGCGTCCGTTCTCGGCTAACTGTTGACACGAGAGTGCCATCAAAATAGATACCCCAATCGTCCCCATGCTGCATATTGACATTCATGAATCGGATGGTGATGTTGTGAACGGATTCGAGGTACTGAACCACCGGCGGTACGATCATGTCGTCATCGAACCGTGGGGGCTTGTACGGGCGAAGGTTGTGGTTCCGAAATTCTTCGATAGCGTCAGCCCACCACCCGGGGAGCTGTTCTGTATCGACGTCTCGATACAGCTCCTCGTCATCTTCCCATACTGACCGTTCAGTACCCTCATCACGTCGAGGATCGTTGTCATTGTGTCTCATCTAAGAAGTGAGGTTTGAGCCGTGAGGTGAGTGACCAGCGATGGTAGTGCTCTACAGGCCGTTAGAGCTTGACGTAGAGTTCACCGTCTTCGACGTGTACGTCGTACGTCGGTAAGCGGTAGTGATTGCTGGCAGTGTGGCTTCCGTCCGTGATATTGAACTCCCAACCGTGCCACGGACACGAAACTATTTCTTTGTCACAAGACCAGATCAGTTCATCGTCCTCATCAACATCAAGCGTACCGCTTAGCTGGCCCTCACAGGCTGGACCGCCTTGGTGCACGCAGTAGTTCGAGAGAGCGTGGAACTCTCCGTTCGAGTGGAATACAGCGATCTCACGGCCCTGAATGTCCACAACGAGACGCTCCCCCTCATCTAATTCATCGGCGGTAATGACGTGGTGCAGGTTATCGAGATCGGCCGTCAGCTCTGATGTGTCTTTGGTTCCCATGGTTAATCGAAGGCGTACACCCGCTCGGCGGTCTTCCCGTAGATGTTCTGAATCTCTTCGCTAGTGAACTCCGACCGGAGAATCTTCAACAGTGCATCCGTGTTATCGAAGTCGAAGTGGGGATAGTCCGACGAGAACATGAGGTTGTTTTCGCCCTCGAACAGGCGAGTGACCTGATTGAGATAGTTCGGATCGTCTGCTCCCTCAACTGGCTGGCTAGTGAGGTAGAACTGGTCTCTGAGGTACTCGCTTGGCATCTTATCAAGCATTGGTGCATCCCACTTTGCGCCCATGTAATCGTGGTCTATCCGTCGCATGAAGTAAGGGTACCAACCGAGCCCCGATTCTTGGATGATAAACTCGAGGTCCGGGTATCGCTCGGGAACCCCCTGCGTTAGCATATCTGCCAGGTTTGTCTGGTGCATCATGTTATGTGCAGTCGCGTGAACGGGAAGGGCCCGGTTCATCGACTTCCAGGTCGACGGGAACCGAGTCATCATCGTCCCCGCAGCGTTGTGCATCTTCAGCGGGAGCCCCGCGCGTTCACACGCGTCGTAAATCGGGTCGTAAATCTCGTTTCCGAGGGTCGGATCAACCGAGCCACTCGGAATCATGACGGCGGCGATACCTTTTTCGTCAGCCCTTCGGTCGATCTCTTCTGCAGCTTTGTCAGGCTTTTGCGGAGCGACTATTGCGGCACCGTACACACCGTTGTCGCGGTCAACGATATTATCGAGGAGCCAGCTGTTGTACGCATTCGCGAGCGCCGCAGCCAAGTCGTCATGGTGAACTGCCCCGAGGTAGAGGTTCTGGGTCGGCGTTGCAATAGCTTTGTCCCACTGAATGAGTTCTTTCCCCTTCTGAACGTCTTCCGGGGTTCGAACTGATTCCGAGTCGGCCTTACCCATAGTCACGGAGTACAACATCCCAGACGAAGGGTAGACCTGACCCAAGTACCCATAATCGTCCCCGGACCGTTGGCTATTCAGCATTTCGTCGAACGGGCTTTCCAGGTACGGGAAGATATCCTCTTGACGTTCCGTGAGGTGGAAATCGGTGTCAACGATGACATCGAGGTCGTCAATCGAGGAGATCCGTCCACTATCGGCTGTAGACTGACTCATCAAGAATTTCATTAGTAATGGTGATACATAAGCATTTCCGTGATAGACTGGTCAAGCTATTGTGGTTCGGTTATGAAATCTCTGAATTAATTAGATTTCTTAGTGCAATAATAGACTATGCACAAGTAACTCCAGACAATCCTTGCTACATGAAACGGAAGGGGTTACGAGAGCCAGTCAATGACCCTGTTCGAGGTACACAAACGAATTTGGGAACACACCCGGTCAGACAAAATCCGTGTTGTCGATGCACCAATCTCAACTCGTTCTGTCACCCCTCAATTACAGGTGTAGATCGCATGAGCAACGGTGTGATTCCGGAGAAAGCTGCACTAAAGTATGTTCGAACATCACAAACACGATTTGTGGTACCATTGGTCATGACCCAACTGGCAACTCAAGAGTGGCTATGTGCGATAGAGCGGGTTGTGATACGACTCTCGTTGAACGACCCAATTGCCGTAGCAGGGTTCTCTAGTTGCGTTTCCGGTCTTAGGAGTGAGAAAAGTCAGCCCCCGAACAAAATATCCAGGGCTATTACAGCCCTATTTCTGTAATTTATATGTAGAAGGAGTTATTGTTTTGAGTTAGAACCATGGCACCCAGATGTTTGTTATCTTCGAACGTGCCATCTGATCACAAGGCACAATTGATCCCTGGCGAATCATTCGGCTAAACCTTGCTAGTCACCCAAATATGCTGATATGCACACGAGTTTATTATGGAGGACCCGATACCACGAGGTGAGATATGGCGAGCAGTAAAACCACTCAATGCCCAGTATGCGGTCATCAGACGGTTACTCTCCAGTCGACGTGTTGTTGCCCTCAGTGTCCATGGGTGGAAGGAATTAACCAGCCAAGTGATTAAGCGGATGACTCGATC